>JBPCNU010000037.1:0-15626 GCA_051000975.1 Rubrobacter sp. | reverse complement strand
GAGAGAGACGACGCGCTCCGGTGAGCCGCTCACCTCCGTCGAGCCGTACTTGTGCTCGATGGTGCGCGCATCAGCGGAGGCCGAGGCAGATTCTCCCCCCGGAACCACCGCCCCCACAGCCCGCCGCCCCGAGCAGCATAAACCCGCCCGCCCCGTAAAGGAACTGCCTCCTCGTGAACCGGCCCTCGAAGGGACACGATGCTTCTGAAACCTTCTTCCGCAAAACTCTACTCCAATCACGAAGCCCGAAATATCTGATGCCCAAGCCCAACCCTCACCCGGGAAGCAGACGAGAGATCATTAGATTAGTGATAATGACTCGCATTTGCTGTGGTTCAGATCAAACTAGGACAAACATCGCTTTTTTAGAGCAGGCACGAAAAAGCCCGGTTCTCGAAACTGAGAGCCGGGCCGGGGGTGCTGTGTTTTCGGAAGTCTTCGGGGTCTGGGGCGAGGCTAACGCTTCTGGTACTGGCCCTTGCCGAAGAGGGTGTCGCGGGTCTTGTCGTCGAGGGTGAGTCCGGACTCGGCTATTTCCTTGCCGCGCTCCATCGCTTTTTGTAGCGCGTGGCGATTCTGCATGCCTTCATACCAGGCCTTGAGGTGCGGGAAGTCATCGAGGTTCTGTCCCTGGTTCTCGTGGTTGGTGAGCCACGGCCAGGTCGCGATGTCTGCGATGGTGAACTCGTCACCGGCGAGGTACGCCGACTGTGAGAGCCGCTTGTCTATGACGCCGTAGAGTCGGGCGGCCTCGTTGGTGTAGCGTTCGATGGCGTAGGGGAGTTTCTCGGGGGCGTACTGGCGGAAGTGGTGGTTCTGGCCGAGCATCGGCCCGACGCCGCCCATCTGGAACATCAGCCACTCGAGGGTGCGGTACTTCTCACGCGGGGACCGGGGGAGGAACTTGCCGGTCTTCTCCGCGAGGTAGATCAGGATAGCCCCGGACTCGAAGATGCTTATCTGCTCGCCGTCCGGGCCATCCGGGTCTATGATGGCGGGCATCTTGTTGTTCGGGGAGATAGCCAGGAACTCTTCCTTGAACTGATCCCCCTCGGAGATGTTGATGGGGTGGAGGTTGTACTCGAGGCCCGCTTCTTCGCAGAAGATGGAGACCTTGTTCCCGTTCGGTGTGGGCCAGAAGTATATGTCTATCGGCTGTGCCATGCTTCTCCTGTTCTCTCAAACTATTCTCGAAAAATATTCTCTTCATCGTTCCTGCACCAATATATTACCCTCACTGCCAGACGGTTAAGCGAGGATGCGTACGATGGCAGGACTAACGAAGGCGTGGGGCTATCGAAGAGGCGGGAACCTTGAAGGTAATAGGCGCGGGTTTCGGACGAACGGGGACGACCTCACTGAAGGCTGCCCTCGACAGGCTTGGCTTCGGCCCGACTTACCACATGGAAGAGGTGATGAAATCCCCCCGAAACTCAGCGCTCTGGAGCCACTACCTTGACGCCGAATGTTTCGACTGGGACGAGGTCTTCCGGGGCTACGGCTCCGCCGTTGACTGGCCCGCAAGCGCTTACTACAGAGAACTCGCTGCGAAGTATCCGGAGGCGAAGATCATCCTCACGGTTCGTGACCCGGAATCCTGGTATGAGAGCGCGTCGAAGACCATCTACGCGATCAGCGCGGCCGCTCGTCGTTCGGTGGTCGTATCCTTCGGCAAGATATTCGTGGCGCATCTCCGGAACGTCTCGCGGCTCACAGACGGGATCATCTGGGACGGCGTCTTCGACGGGCGTTTCGAGGACCGCGAACATGCTATCAGCCGCTTCTTGAAGAACACCGAGGAAGTCAGACGCACCATCCCGCCGGAACGCCTCCTCGTCTACGAGGTCAGGGAAGGCTGGGGGCCGCTCTGCGAGTTCCTTGGGCTTGAGGGGCCGGACGAGTCGTTCCCCCGACTCAACGACACGAAGTCTTTCCGGCGGGGAATACTCGCTCTACGGGTTACCTCTGCAGTCGTTCCGGTGTCCCTGGTCCTGGGCGGCGGGTATGCCATGCTTCGAGCATTCAAGAAGTAACCACCGCCTCCCGGGACCGAGCCGAAAAATCACTCATTTGAGTGATACCGCGAAGGTGCGGGCCTCGCTAACATGCCATCCAAAGAGGCCGAGTCTAGGCCTCATAGAGCGAAGTCTCAGGGACGGAACAAAGGGAATAAAGGGAAACGAAGGAGCGATGATCCCATCGGCCTTACCTCGAAGGGATCGTCTAAGGGATCACGGGAAGGTCGCCCGGGGACCGTACCCGCCACCGGGCAGGGAAAGGGAGTAGAAGCATTATGAAGAACTGGAGCATCATCCTGGTCGCGGTACTGGCCCTTTTTCTCGGGGGCGCCTGTAGCTTACAGTCCGGGGGGGTGGAAGGTGGCGGGGAAGGCGGAGCCGGGGACTCGGGCGGAGGGTCCGACGGCGACTCGGAAGAAGGTTCGGTGGCTATAGCCAGCCGCGAGGACATCGAGAGCGGGACGGTTCAGATCTCCGCCGAGGGCAGCTTCGTTGATCCGACCTCCGGCGAGCAGACCGACAGCGCGGGGAGCGGCTCCGGCTTCATCATTGACCCGTCCGGCATCGCCGTTACGAACAACCACGTAGTTACCGGCTCGGCCTTCCTCAACGTCTTCGTCGGCGGCTCGGACGAGCCGCCCAACGCCAAGATACTCGGTGTCTCCGAGTGTTCGGATCTCGCCGTGATAGACCTCGAAGGCGACGGATACCCGTATTTCAACTGGCACACCGGGGCGGTGGACACCGGGCTGGATGTCTACGCCGCCGGGTTCCCGCTCGGCGACCCGGAGTTCACCCTGACGCGAGGCATCGTCTCGAAGGCCGAGGCCGACGGCGAGACGGTCTGGGCCTCGGTCGACAACGTCATCGAACACGACGCGACCATCAACCCCGGCAACTCCGGCGGGCCGCTCGTGGACGAGAGCGGGAAGGTCGTCGGCATCAACTACGCCGGAAGCGCCAACGACGTAGCGAGCGGCGAGGCGAACCAGTACTTCGCGATCTCCGAGAAAGAAGCCCTGAGCACCATCGAGCAGCTCAGGTCCGAGAAGAACGTCAACTCAATCGGCGTGAACGGCGAAGCCGTCATAACCGAGGACGAGTCGGTCTCCGGCATCTACGTCTACTCGGTCGAGTCTGGGTCTCCGGCCGACCGGGCCGGGGTCAAGGGGGGCGACTTCATAACCCGCATGGAGGGCAAGACCCTCGCAGACGACGGCACGATGGCCGACTACTGCGACGTGTTACGCTCCAACGACGCCGACGCTACGATGTCGATCGAGGTCTACCGTTACGATACCGATGAAATCCTCGAAGGCCAGCTAAACGGTCGCGAACTCGAAGTGACCGATACCGGAGAGGCCGATCAGCCGGATCAGTCAGATCAAACCGAGACGACTGAAGAGCCGGGCGCGAGCGACACCGGGTACGCTACCCTCACCGACGATACCGATACCCTCCAGGTCGAGGTGCCGGATGACTGGACGGACACCAGCGGCGCCGGCTGGGAGTATGAAGGCGAGACGGTCGGTTCCGCCGTCAGAGCCGCCCCGAACCTCAACGAATACCAGGAGACGTGGGAGACGCCGGGGATGTTCTTCGGAGCCTCAACCTCGCTCGCCTCGGAGTACACCCCCGACACCCTGCTCGATGAGTTCCAGTACGATGAAGAGTGCGAGGACGGCGGGCGGCAGGACTACAGCGATCAAGCCTACACCGGCAAGTCCGAGCTCTGGGAGAACTGCGGGGACACCGGAACGAGCTTTGCAGTAATAGCCGCCGTGCCGGAAGACGAATCCTACATAACCTTTGTGCAGGTGCAGGTCGTCTCCGAAGCAGACGCGGAGGCCCTCACGAGGATCATGGATACCTTCGTCGTAACGGACCCGTCCGGTCTGTAACTACAGCCGAAAAGAGAAGAGAGAGCCGGATTCTATCTAACCGGCTCTCTCTGAGTGCTTGCTCCTTCTGAGGGGATCGGCTACTTGCTCTTGAGCCCCGGCGAGTAGAGTTTGTGGACGTAGTCCTGAACCATCCTCTGCGTCGAGAAGACCGGTCCGACGGTGGTTATGGCCTCCTTCATCACGTCCGTCCAGCCCTCGGAGATGCCCGAGGCGTCTCGATCGTAGTAGAGCGGCACGAGTTCGTCTTCGAGGATCTCGTACAGCGACTCCACGTCCTCGGCATCCTGCTCGGCCTCCGAAGCGAACTCTCTTTCCTCGCCTATAGCCCAGCCGTTCCTGCCGTTGTACGCCTCCGGCCACCAGCCATCCAGCACCGAGAGGTTCGGGATGCCGTTCAGAGAAGCCTTCTGCCCGCTCGTCCCGCTCGCCTCCAGCGGACGGCGCGGGTTGTTCATCCACACGTCCACACCCTGCACGAGGTAGCGAGCGATGTTCATGTCATAATCTTCCAGAACAATGATATTAGCCGCCTCCGGTGCGGCGTAGAGTTCCTTGAGGAAGTCCTTGCCGGGCTGGTCGGCGGGGTGTGCCTTCCCGGCGAAGACGAACTGCACCGGGCGGCCTGTAGCGCGGGTTATAGCCTTCAGGCGTTCCGGGTCGGAGAGGAGGAGGGTCGCCCGCTTGTAGGTGGCGAAGCGGCGGGCGAACCCGATGATGAGGGCGTCCGGGTCGAGGGACTGGCGTTTGCCGCCGGATCGGACGGCCTGGAGTTCGAGGCGGGCGTTTATGAAGGTGGTCATCTTTCGTTTGGCCGCCGTGTGGGTCTCCCAGAGTTCGAGCGACGAGAGTTCCTCGACGAAGGACCAGGCCGAGGGGGTTTCGGGGGCTTCGCGCCAGGCGCGTCCGAGGGAGTTCCCGTTGAAGAGGGAGAACATCTCGGAGGAGAGCCAGCTCCAGGTGTGGACGCCGTTTGTTATGTGGGTGATCCTCCGCCCGAACATCTCCGTCGAGACTTCACCGTGTATCTGTGAGACGGCGTTCGTGGTGCGCGAGAGGTTCATCGCGAGGATGGTCATGTTAAAGCGGTCGTCGCCCTCCTTGGCCCCGAGCCGCCAGAAGTCGTGTGCGGTCGTCCCGAGCGCATCGGGCCAGCCGTCCATGAACTCCCAAAACAAGTCGCCGGGGAAGGCGTCGTGGCCCGCCGGGACGGGGGTGTGGGTCGTGAAGACCGTGCTGCGGCGGACCTCCTCCTGAGCTCCGTCGAAGGTGCGTCCGATGTTCACGAGCTCGCGCATCCTCTCGACTGAGAGGAAGGCCGCGTGTCCCTCGTTCATGTGATAGACCGCCGGGGCGAGGCCGATGCGCTTCAGGGCCCGGACGCCGCCGATGCCGAGGACGATCTCTTGTGAGATCCGGGTCCGGCTGTCGCCGCCGTAGAGTCGGGACGTGAGCTCCCGGTCGGTCTCGGAGTTCTGCGGCAGATCGGCGTCGAGGAGCAGCACCGGTACCCGACCGACCTCGATGCGCCAGACCTTCAGGCGAAGCTCGCGCCCCGGCAGGTTCACCGAGACCGTAAACTCGCGCCCGAACTCGTCGAGCGCGGGGGAGAGCGGGCGCGAGTTCGGCTCGAACGGCTCGTAGACCTCCGACTGCTGGCCCGAGGAGTCCAGCCGCTGGCGGAAGTAGCCCTGCGCGTAGAGTAGACCCACCCCGACCAGCGGGAAACCGAGGTCCGACGCGCTCTTGACATGGTCCCCGGCGAGAACCCCGAGACCGCCGGAGTAGATAGGGACGGACTCGTGCAGCCCGAACTCCGCCGAGAAATACGCCACCCCGCCCGACCCCCGCGCTTCGGGGTAGACGTGGTTCGTCCACGTATTCACGCGGTTCAGATAGGAGTCGAGGTCCCGGATGGCCTCGTGGTAGGCCGCCACGAAGGCCGCGTCCTCCGAGGCGGCAACGAGGTTCTCTGTCTCGTCTAGAAGCCGGACCGGGTTGTGCTCCGTCTCCTCCCAGAGTTCGGCGTCGAGGCGGGAGAAGAGGTCGCGGGAGGCCGGACGCCAGCTCCAGAGCAGGTTGCAGGCCAGTTCCGGGAGGCGGGCGAGCCTCTCCGGGAGGCCCCCCGGCTTCGTGCTTGGATAGTTCGTCAAAATGATCCCCCGGTTCTCTCGCTTCGCTACTGTTTTCGTCGTTATCCGTCGCTCGAACCCATAGATTCTACGTAACCTTGTACAAGACCTGCAACTCCCTCGCAGTAGAAGAAATTTTCGGGCCGGGACCTCGCTGTTGCGTGGCCCGGGTCATGGGTCTAACATGCCTCTGGTTCGTCCGGGGTCATGCTCATGGTCTGCGGGGATTTTCGGGGATGAAGGGATATTTCGGGTCTTTGCCGAGAGGGAAGTGGTTCTGAGGAGGGTGGCAGGTTGAGAAGGGAGCGACGGGCCGCATTCGACGATCTTCGCAGGCGTTTCATGCTTCACGCCCGTTTCGGAGCGGTCGCTTACGCGGTGCTCGCCATCTCGCTTATCTTTACCGCGCTTTCTTATCTGTATGCGCGCCAGAGCATCGAGGCCGAGGTCGGGGTCCGGTTTCAGGAGACGGTGCTCGTCTCCGAGCAGTCGCTCGAACGCCGAACCAACTCGTATCTGGACGCCATGGTCTCATCCAGAGCCTTTCTCGCCGTCTCCGGGGACGTTGGGACCGAGGAATGGGAGACGTACATCTCGGGCCTGGATTTCCAGGATCGCTACCAGGGTCTTCAGGCTCTCGGATACGCACGCTACCTGCCGAGCTCCGGGAGCCGGGATGTCTCCACCACGGTCGAGTTCGTCGGGCCGTCGAACCTTGCGAGCAAGAACCTCCTCGGCTACGACTTCTACACCGAGGGACTTCACCGCGCGGCCATGCAGGCCGCTCGCGACACCGGTGAGCCGCAGGCCACGAGCCGGGACTACGTATACGTGCAGAACCGCAACTCGGGAGGTCCGAGCCTCGCGCTCCGGCCCGGCTTCTTCGTCTACGTTCCGGTCTATGAAGCCGGGCCGGAGCCCGAGACCCCCGCAGAACGTCGAGCCGCGATACGGGGTTTCGTCTTCGGGGCGTTCGGGATGGAGGGTCTGCTCGCGGAGATCATACCGGAGCGGGCCGCCCCGCATATAGACTTCGAGGTTTACGATGGCCTTCAGGCGAGCCCGAGGAACCTGCTCTACGACGCGGACGGCGTACTCAGGGCCGCCGACGGCGATTTCGACCCGCGCTACTCAGAATCGTCCGGGATAAACGTCGCCGGGCGGGACTGGAGCGTGTACTTCGCGAGCCTGCCGGGCTTCAGCCCCTCCGGAAGACAGTCGCTACCGAACTTCGCGCTCGCCACTGGGCTGCTAGTTACGCTCGCGCTCTTCGCCGCGACCTGGATGCTCTCCACGAGTCGCGAGAAGGCCGAGGAGGCTACCCGCAAGCTGGAAGACGCCAACCGCAAGCTGGAGATCGCCAACAAGGAGCTGGAGTCGTTCTCCTACTCCGTCTCGCATGATCTTCGCGCCCCTCTGAGAAGCATCGACGGGTTTTCCCAGATCCTCACCGAAGACTACTCGGAGACGCTCGGAGCGGAGGGCGTCGCGTACCTCGGACGAGTGAGGAGCGCGAGCAACCGCATGGGCGAGCTCATAGACGATCTGCTGCTGCTCTCCCGGGTGATACGGGCGCCGCTCAACCGCGCTGAAGTAAACCCGACCGCCGTGGCGAGGGAGGTAGCAGCGGAGATACAACGCCGCGACCCCGACCGTCCGGTCAACTGGAAGATACTCGACACCCCCGCCGTCAGTTGCGACCAGAGCCTGCTCAAGGCGGTGCTCGAAAACCTGCTCGGCAACGCCTGGAAGTTCACCGAGAAACAGGATCGACCTACCATCGAGTTCGGCTACTCGGCGGAGAAAGACCGCCGGGCCTACTACGTGCGCGACGACGGCGCTGGTTTCGACCCGCGCTACGTAGACAAGCTCTTCGGGGCGTTCCAGCGACTCCACACCACCGAGGAATTCGAGGGGACGGGGATAGGACTGGCGACCGTAGCCCGAATAGTCCGGCGACACGGTGGCGAGGTCTCGGCCGAGGGCGCGGTCGGGGAGGGCGCAACCTTCTGCTTCACCCTGGAGCCTCCCGGCGGCCCACCGAGAATCCCGAAAGAAGCGAGCCGGAAGGCGGCACTTGCGGAAGAGGCCGAACGTTGATTGAAAACGTCGCCGTCGCGCGCTAGTGCGCTAGAAGTCGCCCGGCCCGAAGTTCAGAGAGAGTTCGTCGGCGCGGTCGGGGCCGCTGGAGGAGCTCTCTTTCAGGGCCGAGATCATGGCCTTCAGCCTCGGGGTGAGGTCTTCCAGGTCTTCCGGGGCGCAGGTTATGTGGAGGTGGATGTTGATTACCGGCTCCCCATCGGGCTTGCCTTCTGGTTTGCCGCTGGGACCGTCGGAGCCGGTTGCGGGGGGAGTGGGGGAAAAGTCCGAAGGGTCCGACTCGAAACTCGCCGGGGCTCTCTCCCGGTCGGCGGTAGATCGAGCCTCCGGGTCTGCTACCTTGTTCGTCTTTTGGGCCTCTTCTCCGGTGGCCTCTGTAACAGGGTCATCTTCGGGGGCTGGCTTGATCTCCGGCTGGGGGAACCTCGACGGGAGATAGTCGTGGAGAACGAAGATCCTCCCGTCCTCCTCTTTGAGGAAGCTGGCGACCTTCAGGATCTCGATAAGAGTCGAGGAGCCGATCATAACCGGCTTGTTCCTCGGCTGCCCGGTGGCGTGTGCGATGTAGGCCTGCACGGCCTCGTAGCTCACGCCTTCCTGCATCTTGACCGCCGAGACGACGTTCTGGAGGAACTCGCTCGTCGCGACGATCCGCCGCCAGAGCGATTTGGTCTCCTGCTCGTCTCGGTCGTAGAGGGCGAGGGCGAGCTCCCGGCCCCGGCGTGTTACCAGCTTCTCCCGCTCGCCCCTGAGGATTCCGATGTCGACTAGAAACCCGTTGGTGCGGCTCGCGCTCGAACGGTGAACCGCGTCGAGCTTGCGAATGTCGCCAGGATTAGACGCCTCATCGCGTGTTCCGTAGGCCACGATCACGTTCGCGAGGTCCTCGTAAGAGGCCCCCGGAAGTCTGAAACCTCCCTCTGCCATGCTCCACTCCTCCTCGCTAACCGAAAGACCCGGTAGGTGGCCCCGCGCAGCCCCTGCCAGAGAAAGAGATTATCGCAGAGAATGAAGAGGTGTCGAAATTCGGTCCCCGAATTTGCCTCTGTCCGCCTCTGGCTACGCCTGTGGGAAGCCCCCGGTTATGGCGACGACGGAGGATTTCGGAGCCGTGCCTTCGCCGCCGGGCCAGGTGCTGGTCGGTTCATCGCGGCTCTCGGAGGTCTCTCCGGGGTGCTGGATAGCGAGGAAGAGCGTCTGGCCGTCCGGGGTGAAGGCCGGGCCGGTGAGCTCGGCGGCTACCGGTGCGCTCGCAAACTGGTGGACCTCGCTGCCGCTCACACCGCCGTCTATGTCGGTCGGGATCATGAACGCCCCGTTGTTCTTGAAGGACGTGTAGATACCCTCGTTCATCTCACCGGAGGACATGTCGGTTACGACCCAGAGGTTGTTGTCGTTGTCGAACATAAGGTTGTCGGGGGAGGCGAAGCCGGACTGCGGCCCCCCGACGGCGAAGACCTCGAAGGCAAAGCTCTCTGCGGTCGGGTCGTCGTTCTCCTCGGTGAGGCGGATGATCTGACCATAGAAGTTCCCGTGCGACTCGTTGTTGGTGAGGGCGCAGTAGACCTGCTTGGTCTCCGGGTGTACTTCGATGTCCTCGCAGCGGTCCATCGGGGTACCGAGCGGCGGGCCGTCTTCTTCCTGCGGGATGGCGGCCGCCTCGTATGCCCGGGTCAGGACGTCGCCCTGATCCTGGAAGTCGTTCTCCCCGAAGATGGGGTTGGCCTCGAAGTCCAGCGCGTTCCACGTGCCGCTCGCGAAGTCCGCTACGTAGAGCATCCCGTCTGTGAGGAGGTCCATGTTGGCCTCGCGGTTCCCTCGCTCGTAGGCTCCCGTGGAGACGAACTTGTAGATGCACTGGTCTATCTCGTCGTGGCCGGTATAGACGACGACGCGGTTGTCTGGGGCGATCGTTACGGCGGCGTTTTCGTGTCGCAGGCGACCGAGCCAGGAGTGCTTCCTCGGCCTGGCCTCCGGGTCGAAGGGGTCTAATTCAAAGACCCAGCCGTAGTGCTCGGGGGGCTGGGCGTTGTCGGGATCGTCGAGCCAGCGGTAGGAGGTGGTCGGGTCGTAAGGCTCTGACTCGGCCCTCGTGCCGGCCCTCGGCTCTCCGTCCTCGCCCGTGAACTGACCGTAGTAGTCCTGAAAGTTCTCCTCGCAGGAGAGGACGGTGTTCCAGGGGGTGAGGCCGCCGCCGCAGTTGGCGAGGGAGCCGATCATCTCCGTCGCACCCATCACCGCGTCCGACCCTCGCGCCGGGCCGGTTACGTCCATCGGGGTGGTGGCGTCTACGCAGCGGTTCATAGGATCGTTCTCCACAAAGGCCCATGTATCGCCGTCCCGCCGAACCCGGATGATCGCTCCGCCGACCCCGGACTTCTCCTTGTCTATCTGCTCTTTGGTCTTCTCTGTCTCAGCCTCGCCGTAACCGTCCACGTACTCGGAGAAGAAGAGCGGGTTTATGTACTCGTGGTTGACCCAGAGGAGTCCGTCCGAAGAGTTGCTGCCGCCTTCCAGAGCGTCTATCGGAAAATAGGCCAGGAAGTCGTTGTGATCCCCGAAGTTCATCTCCGCGCCATCGAATCCTCGGAGCTGAGGATCAAATCATACTTGAACCCCTCCGGAACTATGAGGTCGTCCCGGTCGCTTGGCTCGATGGCCGTGAAGAACGGCCCGCCGCCCGACGACGGAGACGAACTCTCGGTCGTCTCTTCGTCCTGAGCGAGGGCGGCCTCCGATGGCACCCCGAAAACACCCGCGCTCCCGGCGGCCAGAGCCGCGGAGCCGGTCCCGAGAAACGTCAGGAAACGGCGACGGTTCATCTGCGAGCCGGCTGGTTCTATGGCCTGCTCGCGCTTCTCCGCCTTGACCCTGAGCACGCTCGGACCGGCCTTGGGAGCATCCTCTTTCATGCCCGGTGCTTCTGCCAGTTCGTCCCTGTTCATATCTCTACCTCCAGTACGCTTGCCAGCAGAGATAATAAGCATTACTGTCAGCCTATGGTTTCACCAAGGTTAACCGACCGTTAACTATATCGAAAACCCCCGAGCCGGAACCCGACGAAACTCCGCTACTTCGGGCCCTGGATCCGGGTTTAATAAAGATTTAAGGGCAATGTCTTTGCTCTTTAACAACGAGGCTCCCTGCCGGGCCTAAAATGCCGCGTCGTATGGATACCTCGACCTCTCACCGCGCCCTCGAAACTCCTCCGGCCGCCCGGGACGAAATTCCTCCGTTCCGCACTGAAGAGAGGCCTGGACGAAAGAGATGGGGTCTACTGCTGGCCGGAGTCGGGGCGGCGATGATGCTGCTCTCGCTCCTGTGGCCGGGGCCGACCCTCACTGCTTCGGTGCCGAGCGAGAGCGATACGACCAACGCTCTTTTCGAGGAGGATGAACCCCGCGGTGGCACCGGCGAAGATGTGATGATCGCCGGGAGCGATCTCCGCGAGGTCGCCGGTGGTGGGCGAGATGGTATATCCTGCGACCCCGGCATCGACCTCGACTTCGTGAACGCCGACCTCGACGACACCGCAGCCGCGGATTGCGAGACCGTCTACGTACCGCCTGCACCCCGGAGCGAGCTGGCCTTGCGTTGATGCCGGGGAGCGGCGAAGTACAGCGCTCGAAGGGTATCGTCAGCCAAAAGTCCCTGGCACTCGGCTGGTTCAGTCTTATTCCGGCGGCAGTCGGGCCGGGATTCCCGCCGGGAGCTGCGCGACTCGATGGAGCGGGGCCCGCCCGTCTCACTTGCACGGTCTTGCGCGGCCGGTTGGGGGGAGCAGCCAAGTCTCTAGCGCGACCGGAATGAACGTCGTGCTCGTTATCATAGACAGCCCGAGCCCAGATGCCACACACGCCTCTGGTGGAACCTTCGCTGGAGGGGTCGGGCGTGAAGAATGCGATGTGGCGAGAAGGGCATCCGGGGGAGACCTCCTCGAAGAGACGGGCGGCAAATTACCATCGTACCAGCCTCGGCAAAAGGCTCACTTCGTGGAAGCCCGGTTAACCTATGTTTAAATTCAGTTTCGAGGTGACTCAAACCAAGCTGACCTGGAGGCCGCCAACATCCGGCGATACACCCGAACACTGAGCCTTGTTCAGGAAAAATAGAGAGGGAGGCTCTGATAAGGGCACGACCGGCAAGCCCGGTGCGTCCGGAGTCGGGCCTCTCTCTCTACTGACGTCGCTGAGATCCCGTTTCGGGCCCGCCGGGTTCGTCTGGCTGTTCGCAGCGCTGTACGCGCTCGTCTTCAGCGCGCTGACCATCCGCCGCCACGAGGTGTACTCCTCGGCTCGCTTCGACCTCGGGAACATGGATCAGGCCATCTGGAACTCCGCTCACGGGCGCATCCTAGAGGTAACGAGCGAGACGGGCGAGAACGTCGGGCGGCTCGTGAACCACGCGGATTTTCTGCTGCTCGCTTACGTGCCTCTGTACTGGGTCTGGGCCAGTCCCTATTGGCTGCTCGTCTCTCAGGCCGTCGTGGTCGGGCTCGGGGCCGTCCCGCTCTACTGGCTCGCCCGGCGGTTCTTGAAGCGCGACTGGCCGGCGGCCATGATCTCCGCCGCCTATCTCCTCAGCCCCGGCCTGCAATCGGCCAACACCTTCGACTTCCACGCCCAGACTCTCGCCCCGACGTTCCTGCTCTTCGCCTTCTTCTACCTGCTGGAGCGGCGACTCCTGCCCTTCGCGGCGTTCGCGGTGCTGGCGGCGCTGTGCAAGGAGGAGATATCGCTTATCGTGGCGATGATGGGGCTGTACGTCGCCCTCGTACACCGACGACTTACTTGGGGAATCCCGGTCTTCGTGGCTGGTTTCGGGTACTTCGCGTTCGTGATGGGGGTTCTCATACCGTCCTTCAACGACGGCACGCCGAGCGAGCTGGTCGAGGGCCGTTACGAAGAAGTCGGTGGCTCTATGAGCGGGATGGCGCGGACGCTCTTTACCGACCCGGCGGCGGTCGTAGGGCACGCGCTCTCCGGGAACAAGCCCGCCTACCTACTAGATCTGATCGGCCTGAGCCTGCTGCTCGGGTTGTTCTCTCCGGCGGTCCTGCTCATCGCCCTCCCCGAACTCGCAATAAACCTCCTGAGCAACCGGGCGCAGATGTCGAGTGTGTATTACCACTACTCGGCTCCAATCTGGCCCTTCATCTACCTCGCCACCGCAGCCGGGATAGCGAGGATCACCGGCCTCGTAGGTCGTCTGGCTTCGGGGCGTCGGTGGCGGGAAGATCTCATCAGCGTTCTGCCCGGCGTGCTGGCCTTCTGGGTCCTGCTCTTCGGGGCGTACATGGACCTCGTCTACGGTCCCATACCACCCGCCCGCAACTACATCGAGAACCCGGTCGTCATGCGCCAGCTCCCCGACGGGTACGTCCAGAACCTGGACGAAGCGCTGTCTCTCATACCCGATGACGGCGACGTGAGCGCTTCGGCGAGTAACTGGCTCGCTCCTCACCTCGCCCACCGCGAGACGCTCTACCTCTTCCCGACCCGCGAGGGCGCGGGGGGGGCGGCCGATTACATCGTCGTTGATCTCTACCGGGCGAGCTACTTCACCGGGGTCGACCGTCCGCGAGGCCAGCGCGCCCTGGAGAGAATAATAGAAGACCCCAGGTACCGGGCGATCTACACTGCCCCCAACGTAGCGGTCTTCGAACGCATCTCACCCTGACCAGTCGCCTGACGTCGCCGTTCTCAAAGCGTCACTCAGCCCACGTCGAAGCCGCCCACTCTCAGCGAAGACCTCGGAGGTCTCGATGGTTGATGGTCTCTGCCGTCCGTCAGACCGTGATCGTTACCGGGGGATCGCCGCTATAGCCCGGTCTATCTCCTCGTCGGAGTGTTCGAGGTCTTGCAGCTCGCCGCCGAGGTAGCGTTCGTAGGCGACCATGTCGAAGTAGCCGTGACCGCACATGTTGAAGAGGATGGTCTTCTTCTCACCCGATTCTCTGGCCTCCATCGCCAGGTCACGGACGGCTTTGATGGCGTGCGTAACCTCCGGGGCGGGGATGATCCCCTCGGCCTTTGCGAACTCAAGCCCGGCGGCGAAGGTCGCGTTCTGCGGGTATGCGATCGCCTCGACCATACCTTCGTGGACGAGCGCGGAGAGGATCGGCGAATCACCGTGATACCGGAGCCCCCCGGCATGTATCCCCGGCGGCACGAACGAGTGGCCGAGGGTGTACATCTTCATCATCGGGGTCATGCCCGCCGCATCCCCGAAGTCGTAGGTAAAGCGACCCTTCGTGAGCGTCGGGCAGGAAGACGGCTCGACGGCTATCAGGTGCGTGTCCTTGCCGTTCGTCAGGTTCTCCCGCAGAAACGGGAAGGCGATCCCCCCGAAGTTCGACCCGCCGCCGGCGCACCCGACGACCACATCCGGGTACTCCCCGGCCATCTCGAGCTGCTCCAGAGCCTCCTGTCCGATGACGGTCTGGTGCATCAGGACGTGGTTCAGCACGGAGCCTAAAGAGTACTTCGCCCCGTTCATCACCGCGTCCTCGACGGCCTCGCTTATGGCGATGCCGAGGCTCCCCGGCGAGTCCGGGTCGGCTTCGAGTATGCCGCGTCCGGCGTTCGTGCGGTCGGTGGGGCTGGCGAAGACCTCCGCCCCGAAAGTCTCCATCATGATGCGTCGGTACGGTTTCTGGCCGTAGCTGACCCTGACCATGTAAACGGTGCATTCGAGGCCCATCGCCTGGCACGCGAAGGCGAGGGAGGAACCCCACTGCCCCGCGCCCGTCTCGGTGGTGAGGCGTTTCACCCCGGCCTCGCGGTTGTAGTAAGCCTGCGGGACGGCGGTGTTCGGTTTGTGGCTTCCGGTTGGGGAGACGCCTTCGTACTTGTAGTAGATGTGGGCCGGGGTGCCGAGTGCTTTTTCAAGGCGACGGGCGCGGAACAGGGGGGTCGGACGCCAGAGGGCGTAGATCTCCCGGACTTCTTCCGGGATCTCGACGTAGCGTTCGGTCGAGACTTCCTGCTCGATGATGGACTTGGGGAAGATCGGGGTAAAAGCGTCCGGTCCGACGGGTTCGCGGGTGTCCGGCGCGATGGGTGGTGCGAGGTCGAACGGGAGGTCGGCGGCGACGTTGTACCAGGATTCGGGCATCCGGCTCTCGTCTAGCAGATACTTCGTCTGTTCCAATCCGGGCCTCCGTTCGTGTGGCACTGACACCTCTTACGGGCGCAGCTTAACGGGTCGGGGGGTCTCGGGAAAGCGTCTTGAGGAGAATCCGGTCTGTGGTCCGGCTTTCGTGGCCAGGTTCCGGCGGGTGCGCTAAACTATCCGCGCTTCGGGCCGGAATGTCTAGTTACTCTGGGTGGTGTTGGTTTGCAGGCGCGGGTCGGTGCGCGAGGGACGAAACGAGGCCTGTTCGGCGGTTTTCGTGACGCCTTCGCTGGTTTCTACGAACGACGCTGGCTTGTCGTCTATCTGGCGAGGAGGCAACTCTTCGCGGGGTACCAGGG
>JBPCNU010000036.1:0-17491 GCA_051000975.1 Rubrobacter sp. | reverse complement strand
ACCCGGTCGTCAAGCAGACGGCGGGCCTGCACCTCGTCTTCGGGCTGCTCTACACGCTCGGGGTGCTTCTCGGCTAGAAAGAAGGCCGATAGCTCGAACGTTCCAGATGATGACGGCCCCGGACCGTAACAGGCCGTAGTAAAGATCCCCACGCCAAACTCTTAGATCGAATCCCGAGAGGGTCAACCCGCCGACAGGCGGGCTTTGAGAGACGTCGGTCTCCTGTGAGCTACTTCAGGAGCCCGTTCCTAGAGGTCCGTTCCGGCGCGGTCACGCCTGCCGTTGACGGAGTCCTCTTCTTCGTCGTCCTCCTCGTCCTCGTCAGCGAGGGCATCGGGGAGGGTTTCCTCGACCGCCGGGTTGACGTGAGCGGCGATGAAGATGGAGACCTCGTAGAGCAGGACGAGCGGGACGGCGAGCATGATCATGCTGAACGGGTCAGCCGGAGTTATGAAGGCGGCGATGATGGCGTTGACCATGATCGCGTGGCGGCGATACTTTCGCATTACCTCGGCGTTTACGAGGCCAAGCTTGGCCCCGACGAAGGTGGCCGCCGGAACCTCGAAGGCGACTCCGAAGGCGAGCAGAAATCGCGTCGTGAACTGGAGGTAGGAATTGGCGGTGATGATCTCGGAGAAGCGCGACGGGTCCCAGCCGATAAGGAAGTTCAGCCCGATGGGCAGCACCGCGTAATATCCGAACGCGACCCCGCCCACGAAGAGCAGCGAAGCCATCGTGATCAGGGTGTAGGTGAAGAGCCGTCCCATCTCCCCGACCGCCGGGGCGACGAAAGCCCACCCCTGATAGAAGATGACCGGGAGCGTGATCATGAGCGCGGTGTAGAGCGCGAGCTTTACGTCCGTAAAGAGCGGGTCGGTGATACTCGTGAACTGCAGAGTCTCGTCCATCGTCTGCGGAGCGGGCGCGAGCAGGAAATCGAAGACGTAGCCCTTGAAGATCCAGCCAAAAATAGCCCCCACGATGAAGACCAGCGCGATCTTGATGATGCGCGACCTCAGCTCGTCGAGGTGCTCCAGAAGGCTCATGTTCGCCTCGTCTTGAGGCCTGAGTATCGTCTTGAGTGGGCTGCTGGCCATTAAAACTGAAGTCCTGTCTCGGTCACGTTCGGCCTTCCCGGTCCTGCGACTCGGCTTTTTTTACTCCTTTTGCTCTAAGAAGTGTATACGTTCGGCCCCACGATATAGACTACCTCGGAGCGTTCGCTACTCCAAAGACCCGCCGTTCTCCACCCCCGACTCTGCGCCGCCGCCTTCCGGAGCCGCCGCGCCCGTCGAGTCCTCGGGGTTCAGGAGTTGCTCGACACGCTGCCTGACCGCCTCGGAGTTCTCGCCGTCTGGCTCCAGGTCGAGGTAGCCGTTGTAGTACTGAACGGCCCGGCCCACGTCTCCACCTTCTTCGTAAGCCTGACCGGCGAGTATCTGAAAGTCGGCGTTTTCGGGTTCGGCCTCAGCCGCTGCGACGTACTGTTCCGCAGCGTCGGTGTAGAGCGATTCCCGGTCGCCTTCCCCGGAGGCTACAGCCTGCTGGTCGTACGTCTGCCCGAGGAGCGAGGCGAAGTCGGCGTTCTCCGGCTCTCGCTCGCGGCCTTCCTGAAGCACGCGCTCGGCGTCCTCATAGCGCGAGGCCTGAAGGTAGATCGCCCCGGCCTGTAGCCTTGCCTGCGAGTCGTCGGGGTTCTCTTCGAGGTTCCGTTCGGCAGCGGTGATCTGCTCCTCAAGCGACTCCTGCGTCTGAGGCTGTTCGTCCTGACCGCCCCCGATGATATCCAGAAGGTTGTAAGAGACATTTCCGCCGATACCGAGGAAGACGAAAGACGAGATGAACACTACCGCGAGGAAGATCGCGACGAAGCGTGCCCAGAAACCCAGTTTGTCTCGGTTCATCATCATAACTCGTAGGATTCTATCTTAGAGTACGGATGGTTTTCAGGGAAACTCGAAAGGATGCTAGACGTCGCGTCCGACGACTTCGACAGCGACCATCTCAAGGAACTCGCGCTCTTGGGAGTCCGGCAGGAGCGAGAGGTCACGGATCGCGCTCTTTATCTCCCCGTTCGCCCACTCCTCGGTCTTGCGTACCGCCTCCGTCGCGAGCACGGCCTCTATCCCGGCCTCTATGGCTTCGGGGGTAGGGTTGCGGTCTTCGAGGACGGCCCTTATCTTCTCCGCATCTCCGTCCTGAAGGGCGAAGATGACCGGAAGTGTCACCGTTCCTTCGACGAGATCGGTCCCGATTCCCTTGCCCATCAAGCCCGGCTTGCCGACGAGATCCATTATGTCGTCGGACATCTGGAACGCTATCCCGAGTGCCTGTCCGTAGTTGGCGAGCGCGTCCACCTGCCGGATGGAGAGCCTTCCGAGCGTTCCACCGGCCACACACGCGACCTTGAACAACCCGGCGGTCTTGAGCTTTATGTGGTCGAGGTAAGCATCCACGTCCACGATCACACCGTTGGCCCGGTACTGCGTGAGCTCGCCGCTGGCGAGCCCCTCCGAAGCCTCCGCGAACGAACGAATGAGCCTGGGGTCCCCTATCTCGGCCAGAGCCCGGAACGTCTCCGCGAAGAGGTAGTCCCCCGTCGCGACCGCTATCTCACGTCCGTAGCTGGCGACCGCCGTCGGGACACCGCGCCGCGTCTCAGCCCGGTCCACGATGTCATCGTGGATGAGCGTCGCCGTATGGAGCACTTCTATCGCAACCGCCGCTTCGAGGACTTTGTCATGCTCCGGTATCCCCATCCCCGAAGAGAGGAGCAGGAGCATCGGCCTCAGACGCTTGCCACCGGAGGTCAGGGCCTCCATCGCAGGCTCCGAGAGCGGCGCAGGAGCACGACGAGCGACCTCGACCAGGCGAGCCTCGACCTCTTCTACCGCCTCGCTAATCCCCTCCGGGAGGGTGGCGAGCAAGCCACCGATCCCCTGAGACTCAGAGACCCCGGACACCGCGGTGGAGGGTAATGACCCCGCCTGCAAGTCGTCTGTATGTAACATCTTGTAATCCATTGCGTTCCATTATGCCACTTAGATCATCCGCCGCTACGAACTCTTTCACGCTTTTTGGCAGATATGTGTAAGCTTCCGCATCACCGGAGATTTTGGCCCCCAATCTTGGCACTATTCTGTCAAACCACAGCCCGTAGAACGCCCGCGACGCCCGCCCCTCCGGCGTGGCTATCTCCAGGCACACGACCCGCCCGCCCGGCCTCACGACCCGTGCCATCTCCGAGAAGAGCGCATCGAGGTTCGGGATGTTCCTCGCGCCGTAGGCGATGGTCGCCGCGTCGAAGGACTCGTCCTCTATCCCTGAAAGGTCGGTCGCGTCACCGCGCTGATACTGGACGTTCGGAAGTGATTTCGTACGTGCGCCGCGCAGCATCTCCCGAGAGAAATCCATGCCGAGGACGGAGCCGGAAGGCCCGACTTTTCCGGCGAGGTCGCGGGTCAGGCTGCCGGTCCCGCAGGCGAGATCTAGGAGGCGGTCGCCGGGGATGACGTTGGCGGCGGCGATGACGCGGCGGTTCCAGAGGCGGTGCATCCCGCCCGTCATGACCGTATTCAAAAGTTCGTAGCGTCCGGCGATGCGGTCGAACATCTCTTCTACGAGCGCGGCACGCTCCCCGCCGGTCGGCAACCCGTTGCCGGGACGGTTCACCCTGAGACCTTCCGGCAGGCGACCCGGATGCGGTTCTCGGACTCTTCCGCGTCCTCACCAGATAACGCGGCGAGCAGTTCTCCGAGGTGCGGGGTCCAGAACGAGATGTCCACCGCGCCGCCGGAGGCGATGCGACCTGAGCCGTCCCGGATCATACGCCCCGCGACCTCCACGAAGCGCGGCTCGTCGAGGCGGGCTATAGTCTCCACCGCCCACGCGTAATCGTTGTCCCCGACGAGTATCCCCTCGTCGGAGGCGCGACCGCCGTAGTGCGCCTCGAAGCCGCGCTGAAGGAAGTCCAGGGACTCTGCGACGACCCCGGCGCGTTCGCTCTCGTCTGGAAGATCGCTGGCAGCGAGAAGGAATACCTCCTTCAAGGATGACTCCGGGGTGCGCCTACGGATTCCGTTCGTCGAGTTCTCGCTCAACTCCCGGCTTTCCCGGCGTCGGACCCGAACCACTCGCGGGCGGCCTCAAAGGTGCGCGACAGGTCGTCGTCCGAGTGAACGATGGCGAGGAACCCGGCCTCGTACGCGCTCGGCGCAAGGTAGACGCCCCGGCTTATGAGATGCCAGAAGAAGCTCGCGAAGGCGTCCGTATCCGTTCTCGCCGCGCTCGCGAAGTCCGTAACGGGTTTATCGTTGAAGAAGATGCTGACCATAGAGCCGATCTGGTTTATCTGGAACGGACAGTCCCCGTTGGAGGCCGCCTCGCTCATCCCCTCGCGCCACTTCGTCCCTATCTCGTCGAGCTTCTCGTAGAAGCCGGGGACCTGAGTTTTCTTCAGGGTTGCGAGCCCGGCGGCCATCGCGAGCGGGTTGCCGGAGAGGGTTCCTGCCTGGTAGACGGGGCCGGACGGGGCGAGCCTGTCCATGATCTCCCGCCGCCCGCCGTACGCCCCGACGGGCAGCCCGCCGCCGACTATCTTCCCGAGGCACGTCATGTCTGGCGTTACCCCGAAGCGTTCCTGCGCGCCGCCCGCTGCAAGCCGGAAACCCGTCATGACCTCGTCGAAGATCAGGACAGAGCCGTACTCCGTGCAGACCTCGCGCAACCCCTCTAGATAACCTTCGACGGGCGGAACGCAACCCATGTTCCCCCCGACCGGCTCCACGATGATGCAGGCGAAAAGCTCGCCCTCACGCCTGAAGAGTTCCCTGACCGCGTCGAGGTCGTTGTACGGCAGGACGACGGTATCAGCGGCGGCCCCCTTCGTAACGCCGGGGCTGTCGGGGAGGCCGAGCGTCGCGACGCCGGAACCGGCGGAGACGAGCAGCGCGTCGCCGTGACCGTGATAGTTCCCCTCGAACTTGAGGATCTTGTCGCGGTTGGTGAAGCCCCTTGCCAGACGGATCGCGCTCATAGTCGCCTCGGTGCCGGAGTTGACCATCCGCACGGAATCAACCGACGGGACGATGGAACATATAAGCTCCGCCATCTCGACCTCGAGTTCGGTGGGCGCGCCGAAGGTCGTGCCGCGCTCGGCGGTGGCTTTGATCTCCTCCACGACATCCCCGTCCGCATGTCCGAGGACGAGCGGACCGTAGCTCATCACGTAGTCTATGTAGGCGTTGCCGTCCACATCGAAGATCTGCGAACCCTCACCGCGCTCCATGAAGAGCGGATCGCCCCCGACGGACCGGAAGGCCCGGACGGGGCTGTTCACGCCGCCGGGCATGCGCCGGACGGCCCGCTCCATCAGGCGGGCGGAACGGTCCATCTGTATCTGCGACTTCGCTCTCTCGACGGCACTCTGCAAGCGGTGGCTCCTTTATCTGCTGCAAATTCTACGGATAGCAAATAGGATGTTACGTAACGCTTCTTACCTGGAGGCAAACTCGTCAGGAGATCCAGCCCGCAACATCCGGGGCGTGGTACGAGATTATGATGTCCGCCCCGGCGCGCTTGATCCCGGTCATGGCTTCCAGGACGGCGGCCCTCTCATCGATCCAGCCGTTCTGAGCTGCGGCTTTGATCATCGAGTATTCCCCGCTCACGTTGTACGCCGCAACCGGGACATCCGCCGCCTCGGCGACGCGCCGCACGACATCCAGGTACGGCAACGCGGGCTTCACGATGACCATGTCCGCGCCCTCTTCGATGTCGAGGGCGTTCTCTTTCAGAGCCTCGCGGACGTTCGCCGGGTCCATCTGGTGGCTGCGCCGGTCCCCGAAGGCGGGCGCGCTCTCAGCGGCGTCCCGGAACGGCCCGTAGAACGCCGAGGCGTACTTGACGGAGTAGGACATTATCGGTGTGTTCTCGAAGCCCTCGCTGTCGAGGTCGGCCCGGATGGCCGCAACTCGCCCGTCCATCATGTCCGAGGGCGCGACGATGTCAGCCCCGGCCTCCGCGTGGCTCGTCGCCGTGCGGGCGATGAGTTCGAGGGAGACGTCGTTCAGGATCTCACCCGAATGCCCGTCCACGATGCCACAGTGTCCGTTCTCGGTGTACTCGCAGAGGCACACGTCCGTGATGACGAGCAGCTCCGGCACGGCGTCCTTTATAGCCCTCACCGCGAGCTGCACGACGCCTTCCGGGTCATACGCTCCCGTAGCGGCCTCGTCTTTGGAGTCCGGAATACCGAAGAGCAGAACGCCAGGGATGCCGAGTTCTTTGACGCGCTTCGCTTCCAGAACGGCGTGGTTTATCGAAAGCTGAAAGACGTTCGGCATGGATTTGATCTCCCGCCGCACGTCTTCTCCGGCGGTGATGAACATCGGGTAGATGAAGTCGTCGGGCCTCAGGTGCGTCTCCCGCACCAGCCCCCGAAGGCCCGCGTTACCCCGAATCCTTCTCATCCTCTGCGTCGGAAATGCCATTCAGACCACCTCGAAAATATCCTGTGAAAACTTGTTTACGAAACGCATATTCTACTGCGTGAGAACCGGGTTACACCCGACCCCGGGGATCACTCAGGCGCGAAGAGTTCCTCCACCGCCTTGACGAGGCCGGGGATGGTGTATTCGTCGGCCTCGATGTGGATGGTGAGGCCGTGTTTCTTTGCGGTGTCGGCGGTGATAGGCCCGATGCAGGCGACTTTCGCCCCGCGAAGCAGCCCCGGTGGCTCGTCCCCGAAGACGCTCACGAAGTTCTCTACCGTCGAACTCGCCGTGAAGGTGACGCAATCTATCTCTCCGGCGCGAAGCTGTTTCTCGAGCGCATCCTTGCCTGCGTTCGAAGGCACCGACTGGTAAGCGGGCGCAACGACGACCTCGGCCCCGGCCTCGCGGAGCTTCTCCGGGAGGATCTCACGGGCGACCTTCGCCCTCGGAATGAGGATGCGCCTGCCTTCTATCTCTTCTGCCGGGATCTCATCGAGCAGCCCCTCAGCCCGAAATTCGTCCGGGATGACATCCACCTTCAACCCGGCCTCGCGGATGCGCTCCGCCGTCGCCGGGCCGATGGCCGCTATCTTGGCATCCTGCCTTATCGCCCGGATATCGAGGTCGTGATGGGCGAGCCGTTCGATGAAAGCATCCACACCGTTTACGCTGGTGAAGACAAGCCAGTCAAAGGAGTCGAGGCCGCGGATGGCGTTGTCGAGCGGGGCGAAGTCGTCGGGCGGGGCGATCTCGATGGTCGGGAACTCCACGACTTCCGCGCCGAGGGACTCCAGCTTCACCGACAACTCTCCGGCCTGCGCCCGCGCCCGCGTAACAACTATTTTCTTACCGAAGAGTGGTCGCGTCTCAAACCAGCCGAGACCTTCCTTACGCAGGGCGGCGACCCCACCGACGACCGTTATAGCGGGCGGCCCGAGCTTCGCCTTTGCGACCTCCTCGGCGATGTCGGCAAGGGTTCCGGTTACGGTGCGCTGTTCGGCGAGCGTCCCCCACCGCACGACCGCGACCGGCGTGTCGGACGGCCTTCCGGCGGCGATGAGGCTCGTGGAGATCTCCTTTAAACGCCCGACGCCCATGTACAGGACGAGCGTGTCCGCGCCGTGTGCGATGCCCGACCAGTCAACGTCGGTGCAGCCCTTGGTCGGGTCTTCGTGACCGGTTATGAAGGCTACGCTCGTCGAGACGCCCCGGTGCGTTACCGGGATTCCGGCGTAGGCCGGGGCCGCGACCCCGCTCGTTATCCCCGGCACGACCTCGAAGGGAATTCCGGCCTCTATAAGCTTCATCGCCTCCTCGCTGCCGCGTCCGAAGATGTACGGGTCGCCGCCCTTGAGTCGAACGACCTGTTTGCCTTCTTTTCCGAGCCGGACGAGCGTTGCGTTGATCTCCTCCTGAGACATAGAGTGGTCGCCGGGCTTCTTCCCGACGTAGACGAGTTCGGCCCCTTCTCCGGCGTGAACCAGCAGGCTCTCCGGCGCGAGCCGGTCATAAACGATGACGTCGGCTACTTCGAGAAGCCGACGTCCCTTGACGGTTATGAGGCCGGGGTCACCCGGCCCGCTCCCGACGAGGTAGACCGTCCCGACTTTCCCGTTCCCTTCGCTCATGCTCCGCTCCTCGCCTGACGGACTTCACTCAGGATGATCTCAGCCCCCTGCATAAGCAACTCTCTTGCCACCTCTCGTCCGACGGATTCCCCGTCCTCCCCGCGACCTTCGGCCTCGTAGGAGAGCGCACCGTCTACGGAGACTACCCGGCCTCGCAGATGGATCTCTCTTCCCTCCACAACCGCGTAGCCCCCGACCGGGACGCGGCAACCGCCCTCCAGTTCCGCGAGCAGCGCCCGCTCCGCGAGGACAGCCCGCTCCACGTCCGGGTCGTTCATGATCCCCCGCACCTCGTCCGCAAGGCCGTGATCCCCGGCCATCGCTACCGCGAGAGCCCCCTGACCAACCGCCGGAAGAAGAACTTCGTGCGGGATCTCCGTTCTCGGCGCACCGTGTCCGATGCGCGATAGCCCGGCCCCGGCGAGCGCCGCCGCGTCGGCGTGTCCTTCCTCGATCACCTTCCGTACCCGCGTGTCGACGTTCCCCCGGATGTCCGCTATCTTCAAGTCCGGTCTGTAGTTCAGGAGCTGAGCCCGCCGACGAAGGCTGCTCGTCGCCACGACCGCACCATCCGGCAGGTCATCGAGTTTGTACCTTTGTTTCGACACAAGCACATCAGAAGGCTCGTGTCGTTCCGGAACAGCGATTATCTCCAGGCCGTCGGGTACGTCGGTCGGGATGTCTTTCAGGGAGTGAACGGCGAGGTCTATCTCGCCTTCGAGGAGCGCGTCGTCTATCTGTTTCGTGAAGAGATCACGCTGATCTATCTTCGCGAAGGATTCGTCTGGCCTTCGCTCGGCGGTCGTTTTGATGACCCGTATCTCGACCGTGAACCCGGCGTCGCGAAGCCACTTCGCGCACGTCTCGGACTGGGCCAGGGCGAGTTTCGAGCCGCGGGTGCCGAGAACCAGTTTACGGAGTCCCGTCTGGTTCATCCACGCCCTGCGCCGTGACGCGAGAGTTCCACGCCGAGCCCGTCGAGGGCGAGGAGGCGTCGTTTGACCTCGTAGTGTTGGAATGGTTCTCCGGCTTCGGCGCGAGCCTTTATCTCGGCTATCGGGCCGTGAAGGAGTTTGTTCACCAGGAGCTGGCTCATGCGCTCGACGGCTTTCTCCTCCTTCTCCGAGAGGTCGAGGCCGCCGACGGCCCGCGAGAATTCATGCGCCCGAATACGCTCCGCCTCGCTCCTCAGCTCCTTTATGAGCGGCACTACGTGCAGCGTACTCAGCCAGGACATAAAGCCCTGAACTTCGGGTGAGATCACGGCCTCCGCCTCCTCGGCGGCCCGACTCCGGTCTTCGGCGTTGTGCTCCACGACGGCCTGAAGGTCGTCGATGTCGTAGAGGTACGCCCGGTCGAGCGTCTGGATGGCCGGGTCCACGTCGCGCGGAACTGCGATGTCTATAAAGAAGATCGGGTCTTCGCGAAGCCGCAACGCCCCGGAGACGACCTCCGAGGTAACGACCCAGTCGTCGGCCCCGGTGGAGCTTACGACTACGTCGGCCCGTACCAGCTCGTCGGCCAGAGAATCCAGGGAGGTAGCCTCTCCGCCGACGCGCCGGGCGAGGTGCTCCGCCCGCTCGCGAGTGCGATTCGCGATCCTGAACCCCGTAACACCGGCGTCGCGCAGGCTCTCGACGACGAGCTCGCTCATCTCCCCGGCCCCGACGATAAGGGCCGAGCGTCCGCTCAGGTCTCCGAAGACTTCGGCGGCGAGCTTCGTCGCCACGCGCGGTACGGAGAGCGAGTGGTCCCCGATGCTCGTCTCAGAACGGACCCGCTTCCCGACACGCAGCGAGGTGTGAAAGAGTCGGTTGAGTATCGGCCCGGTCGAGCGTTCCTCCGTCGCGGTCCGGTACGCCTCACGAACCTGGCCGAGGATTTGAGCCTCCCCCAGAACCATCGAATCCAGCGAAGCCGCGACCCGGTAGAGATGCTCCACCGCCGCCACCCCGGTGTACCAGAAGACGTAGTCCTGGAAGTCGGCGCGGCCCACCTCCCGGTGGGCGGTGAGCAGTTCGAGGATTTCCTCCCTGGCCGCCTCCGTCTGGACGACGGTGTAGATCTCGGTGCGGTTGCAGGTGGAGAGCACGACGGCCTCCGTCGCGAGCCCGGCCTCCACGAGCTTTCGCGAGAACGCCCGCGCCTGACAGGGAGGCAACGCGACCTTTTCGCGCACCTCGACCGGAGCCTCGCGGTAACTTATCCCAAGAGCCGCGACAAGCACGAATCCACCCGACCTTTCAATCTCTCGAACTCCTCTACTTCGGCCTCCGATGGCTCGCCCGAGAGCCGTGCCCTCCGCTCCCGACGAACCTCCTCCACAAGCCCGGCCCACTCCGGCCCGAAACGACCTTCGAGCCGCGCCCTGATCTCTCGCGCCAGAACCGGAGACGCGCCACCCGTCGAGACCGCGACCTGCAACCGGCCCCGCCTCAAGGTCGAAGGTAGCAGGAAGTCCCCGTCCTCCGGTTCGTCCGCGACGTTCACCGGAACGCCGCGTTCGTTCGCCTCCTCGACCACCCTGGCGTTTACCTCCCGCGAGTTCGTTGCCACGAAAGCGAGGAACGCCCCGTCAAGGTCGCCCGACCCGTAGGGTCTCCGGTGGACTTCCGTCGCCATCGCCTGAAGTTCTTCGGTCACCTCCGGGGAGATGACCACGACCTCGGCCCGGGCCTGGAGGAGCCTGCGAGCCTTGCGCCCGGCCACCGCGCCGCCGCCGACCATCACGCACCGACGCCCCGCGAGGCTCATGAAGACCGGATACAGGACGGCGTTATCCTCGATTGCTCTCTCCTCCATAACCTCTGCAACAACTTCTGTAGTCACCGAATGGAACACAAGAGGATTATCTTCTCACAATGCAAACGGGGCGGTGTACCGTTTCACGATCAGGAGTAATTCTTGATCCAAACTTGACGTTGGGTCAGAGACGCTCTCGTGGTTCACCCTTCCTTCGTCTTCTCCACGAGCCGGACTTCCGAGATGACCATTCCCTTGTCCACCGCCTTGCACATATCGTAGAGCGTCAGGGCGGCGACGCTCACGGCGGTCAGGGCCTCCATCTCGATGCCGGTCCGGTCGCTGATGCGGGCCTCGGCGGTGATCCCCACGCCGGACTCGTCCACCTCGAAGTCCACGTCCACGAACGTTACGTTCAGCCCGTGGCAGAGCGGGATCAACTCCGAAGTCTTCTTCGCCGCCATCACCCCCGCTATGCGCGCCGTGTTCAGGGCGTCGCCTTTCGGGAGCGCCTTCTCATGCAGGAGCTTGACCGTTTCCGGGGACATCGTTACCCGGCCCGAGGCCCTGGCCGTGCGCCGGACGACCTCCTTCTCCCCGACGTCCACCATCCTCGATGCGCCCTCGCGGTCTATGTGTGAGAACTCCAAACGTATCCTTTCCGAAAGAACGGAATGCGGGGGGATCGAACCACCACGGACGCGACCGCGCCCGCAAGCTGGTTTTGAAGACCAGCCGGGCCACCAGGCCCACGCATTCCACGAGGTTTCGAGTACGAGATTCTACAGGTTACGGTAACGGCGCGTCAGCACCCGAACGTCCCCCGTCCTGACCGTCACCCCGGCGGCGTCGGCGTACTCCAGCCACGCCTGAGAGAACTTCCGGGAGGTTCCAGTGCGGTCCCGGAGTCCGGCGAGGGAGATGTCTCCCTCCGCGTTGCACACTTCTTTTATCGTGTCGAGGATCTCATCCGCAGCCTCACGAGAGCCGAAGAGACCGCCGCCCATCGTGACCGCCTCGCCGCGCTTCACGAGCAGCCGCAGAGCAGGCGACATCGTCAGGGTCGGTGGCTCCCTCCCGGCCTCTCGGAGTTCTGAGAGCAGGCTTCCGGCCTCGGCCTCCAGTTCCGGCGGCACCTCATCCGCACCCCTCACCCTTACCCCGGCGTCGGTGAGGATGATGGAGCCGCCGTCCGTCTCGGAGAGTAGTGCGTCGGCCAGCCGCTCCGATACACCCGTCGCAACCCGCGCTTCGGCGACGGTGAGTTCCGGGCTTTCGGGGTTCGACCTTGCTCGTTCTTCCAGCACGCCGACGAGCCGTTGCCTGGCCTGCTTCACGACGGACTTCTCCGCAAAAACCTCACCGACGGAGGTAATGTTCTTCAAGGAGTCCACCGCCTCGACGACCTCCTTCACGCTCGACGAGGCGATCAGGGCGAGTTCGTCCGCGCTCATGCCGGAGGACGGGTTCCGGGAGATGGCTGCGGCGATGATGGCTTTTAGGTCCCTCTTTTCCAGAGCTTCGAGCCACTCCCTGTCCGGGCCGCGTCCCCGAACGCCGAGGTCGAGGACCGTCCCGCCTCCGATGGTTACGGTCGGGGTAAGGGAACGAACGACGAACCGGTCTCCGGGCAGTACGACGAGCGGCTCATCGAGCCGGAGCCGGGCAAGAGCGTCGCCACCGGGCGATACTTCTTCCCCCTCGCCGAGTCGGACGCGGGCGTTCACGTCGCGCGTCCCGTGATGCAGACGCACGAGCGTCCCGTGATGCAGGGGCCTGGCCGACTCCAGAACCCTGAGCCGGACGTCTATTTGCCGCGCCGTGGGCACGGGCCGGGAGAGAAGCACCTCGCCCGCCTCTATCTCGGACGCCTCCACCCCGACGACATCGAGGGCCGTTCTCGCCCCGGCGCGAGCGACCGCCGCCGGGTGGCCGTGATTCTGGACCCCGCGCACCTTCGGTCGCCTGCCAGAGGCGGTAAAAAGCGTGTCTCCCACCCGGACCTCACCGCTCCAGAGCGTACCCGTCACCACCACCCCGATCCCCCGCAGAACAAAAGACCTATCGACCGGGAGCCTCACGAGGTCGCCGCCGACGCGGGCGTCCCTCTTCGTTCCGGCGAGGCCATCGAGAGCGGTGAGGAGTTCCGGGACGCCGTCCCCGGTGACGCCGCTTACCGGGTAGATCCCGGCCTCCACCCGAACTGATTCGAGCAGCTCTTCTATATCCAGGGTGGCGAGTTCGGTCATCTCGTCGTCCACTACGTCCGTCTTCGTAAGGGCGACGACGCCGCGCTCGACCCCGAGGACGCGCAGGATGTCTAGATGTTCGCGGGTCTGGGGCATCACCCCGTCGTCGGCGGCCACGACGAGCAGAAAGGCGTCAACCCCGCTCGACCCGGCGACCATGTTCTTTACGAATCGCTCGTGGCCCGGCACGTCTACGAGGCTCGCCCGCCGCCCGCCCGGTAGGGTGAGTTCCGCGTAGCCCGGCACGATGGAGATACCCCGACGATGCTCTTCTTCGAGACGGTCGGTGTCGGTCCCGGTCATGTAGCGCACGAGCGTCGTCTTGCCGTGATCCACATGCCCGGCGGTACCTATCGTCAGCGAGATCGGTGCCTCAGACACTGGAATCTCTTCCGAAGTACCTCTGAAATGCGGCGACGATGCGCTTTTCGTCGCCGTCCAGAAGCGTCCTCGCATCAAGCAGAACCGCCCCGTCGTGGACGCGTCCGATGACCGGGATTCCGCCCGGCCCGACATCTCGCAGCCCGTTCGACAGAGCATCCACGTCGAGGCCCGCAACCCGAACGGCCGAGGAAGGTATCTCGTAGATCGGAAGCGTCCCGCCACCGCTCCTCGCAACCGATTCAACGACCTCGAAGGTCACGCCGTCTTCGTCCGCCAGCGCTTCACGGAGCAACCTTGCTAGAGACTCGGCCCGTTCCCCGACCGACTCCCGGCTCTCGTTCAGCCTTCGCTGGGTCGGGAGGTCTTCGGCGGCGGTTCCGTCCAGGTAAGATCTCAGGGTCGCTTCGAGGGCGGCGAGGCAGAGTTTGTCGGCGCGCAGGGCGCGGGTCAGGGGATGGGAGCGCATCTTCTGGATGAGGTCACGTTTGCCGACTACTATCCCGGCCTGAGGGCCGCCGAGAAGCTTGTCGCCGGAGAAGATCACGAGGTCCGCGCCGTCCCGGATCGCCTCCGTTATCCGGGGCTCGTCCGCGAGCGGGAGCATTGCGCCGCTGCCTACGTCTGCGATCACGGTCCGCCCAAGAGTCGAGAGTTCTTCGATCCCGACCGACTCCGTGAACCCGACGACCTCGAAGTTGGACGGGTGTACCCAGAGGATCGCCCGGGTCGAGTCGGTGATCGCCCGCTCGTAATCCGCAAGGCGGGTCCGGTTCGTCGTCCCGACCTCGCGCAGCGTTGCGCCAGAGACTTCGAGTACTTCGGGGATTCTGAAGCCACCCCCGATCTCGATAAGCTGCCCGCGCGAAACTATGATTTCGGACTCGACGCCGTCGTCCACGACCGCCGCAAGCGCGAGCAGAGTCGCCCCGGCGCAGTTGTTGACGACGAGCGCATCCTCCGAGCCGGTTAGCTCCTTCAGGAGCGGCACGGCATGGTCGTAGCGACTGCCGCGCCGCCCGGCCTTCACATCGTATTCGAGGTTCGAGTAACCCGTCGCGGCCTCGACTACGGCCTCGACGGCGCTCGGCGAGAGCACGGAGCGTCCGAGGTTCGTGTGCAGCACGATGCCGGTCGCGTTCACGACGCGCCTCAGACCACGCTCCTCGAGCGAGGCCCGGACGGAACCCATAACGGCTTCGTGAGAGATATCCGGTATGTCTCCGGCGAGGATCGACTGCCTCATCCCACCGAGCGTTCGCCGAACGGCTCCGGTGACGGAGGCGTTGCCGTGGCTCTCTACAAGGCGCGCCGCCGCCGGAGAGCGGAGTACCGCATCCACCGCCGGGAGTCGGCGCAAGGTACGGGCGGCTGCCTTACCGGCCTCACCGTTAGCGTTAGCGGAGTTCGATGCGGAATCCAACATATGTCCGGCAGTATACCTTCCCCGTGCGGGGTCTCGCGGGGCCGCACGGGGCAGCTATGCTAGACTGGAAAGCTCGTAATTCCGGTAACTCTTCAGGTCTTTTCAAGCGTCGGGGGTCAATCGTTTTGAGCGAGGGTTCTACGAAGTTCATCCTGGGAGCCGTCGTCGGAGCGGTCAGTGGTTTCGTCGCAGGTTCGGTCGCGGTCAGCCCGGCCACGAGAACGGTCGGACACTCGGTCGCCGACGGGCTCAAGGGATCGTCGAAGATCGTCCGCAGCGTCGCCAGCGGGACTTTCAGGAGCCTCGGCTCCACCATCGAATCCGGCTACACGAAGGTGCGGGGCCGCGAGGCATACCTGGAGCATGAAATCCGGGAGCTGAGAGAGAAGATCTCCGACCTCGAAAGCCGCATGGACTGACCCGGAAGACCTCGCTGACGACCGAGGTCACCCCCCGAAGAACCGCCTGAACCATCCCCCGAGCCCACCTTCTCTATCTACTCGTTTGTAGTCTTCGAGGTCATCGGGATGAACGGGTGTTCCCGACTCTCCGAGCAGCGCACGGGCGGCGATCACGTCGGCCTCGGTGGCTTCTCTGGAGAAGGCGGCCTCGACGATGAAGTTGGCGTTCCAGACTATGCGGTAGACCCGCAGCCCGACCAGTCTTCTCTCGTCGAAGCGACGGTCGAGTTCGGCGGCGAGCCGCCTTGCGATCTCTTCAGAGGCGAACTCGTAGCCGAACCTCCGGCCGCTCTCTTTATCGGATGGAGCGTTCAGTTCATGCTTCTGCGGCGAAAGCGTCGGAGCGGTCCATCCTCATCATCCAGAGCCCCGGGTCCCGGACTTCTGCGAGGGTCGGGAGGTTCTCAGGACCGTCCCAGACGCGGTTGAGGCCTTTCATACCCTGGCGACTGGCGACGGCGGAGCAGAAACTCTCGCCGAGCTTGTACTGTTCGAGCTTGATGTCGAGGCCGGTGAGCCGGAAGACGACGGTGTCGAAGGGCGGGCGGTTGGCGCGGCTCTGGGCCATCTTGCGGGTGAGGTTCTGGTATCCGGGGACGGTCTTCCTGCCAACCTCGTCCATGACGTAATCCGAGTATCCTTCGATGACGCTCATGGTGGCCTGTACTCGCTCGAAGGCGAGGCGTTGTTCCGGGTTCATGAAGAGTTCGACGGAGCGTCCGCCGCTCCTGAGGTTCGTGGTGAGCTGACGCAGGGTGTCTGTGGCTCCGAGCCTCTCCGCGAGCGGCCCGATGAGCGCGTCCATGAGGCCGCCGAGGTAGTCGCGAAGCCAGGGGAAACCCTCGAACTGAAGGGCGTGGGTCATCTCGTGGAGAACGATCCAAAGCCTCAGCCCGTCCACCGGAACCCGGAGTTTCTCCGCAGCCGCGATGATGTTGCCGTCGAGGAAGAAAACTTTACCCGGCTCGTCGGGGGCTTTCTCGTGGCGTCCGTGAGGGACGAGCGGCCCGGTGTCGTACTGACCGAGTACCCGCGCCGAGAGGAAACCGAGCAAAAACCCCATCTGCGCTGTGAGGGTCGCACCGCCGAAGAGCCGGGTTACATCCCCGGCTCCCTGCGAAGCCCGGCTGAGTATCGGCTCCATGAGCACGCCGAAACCATCTATATTGAAATCTATCCATCTCGCCCGGTCCGCGACGACGATTCGCCGCTCACCCGTTGGATCTACAGCGAGTTCTATACCGGTGAAGTCCGAGAGCGGGGCCAGGGCGTTCACGGTCGCCGAGGCGTAGTCGAAGGTCTCGGAGGGCGTCCGTTCGTTGCGCCCGGCCAGGGTAACGGCTACGGAGCGGGCCGCGCCCCAGGAGATCATACCGGACGATGAAAGCTCGGCGGGGTTTTCTCTTCTGGTTTCTGTCTCGTTCGTTTCCATTTCCTGAGTATACGTCGGGGTACAGCGCACGGTTTCGGGTCAGCAGTCATCCACATCGAAGCCGATACCGTATTCATCTTGTTCGGAGAAACTCACAAGCACCACTCAGGGGGTATACTAGAACGTATGTTTGGAGGTCTCGGCGGTAGCGAAATAATCGTAATCGGTATCCTGTTCCTCGTCATTTTCGGGCCTAACAAGCTGCCCCAGATGGCGCGGGACGTCGGCAAGTTCGTGAGCAACGCTCGTCGTTCTATCGACGAGTTCAAGGACGAACTCAGCGCGGAGGCCGCCCTCGAAGACGAGAAGCCCTCGCGGAACCGCCCGTCCAAAGGCCGCAAACCCTCGAAAAACGGCGCGTCTTCCTCGAAAGTCGGCTCGGAGGCATCGAACTCTCAGGACCCGGAGAGGGAGACCACCAGCCGCACCGACAGGCTGAACGACCTTTAGGTTTCGTTCCAGATTAGGTTTCGTTCCAGAATTCCAGCCCGCTAACGCTTACTGACGAATCAGCTTCTCTTTTCAGATCTACGGAAAGCCGGGCCAGAAAAGCCCTGCTCCAGCTTGAGAGTTCAAGTCTGGGACTGCCCTCCAGGTGAGAACCGCTGTCAGAGAGCGATGCCCCCGGATCTCGGCACGGCTCTCACTTCTTTCCCCTTCGAACTCAGAAGACAGAAG
>JBPCNU010000035.1:0-19176 GCA_051000975.1 Rubrobacter sp. | reverse complement strand
TCTCTCTTCTTCCCGAAGGCGTAGCTTCTCCGAAAGCTGCCGCGTCCTCTCTTCAAGCTCCGCGACTCGCCGGTCGGTCGCGTCGAGGTCAGACTGCACCACCTGAAGACGCTCCCCCGCCTCCGATACCTCGTCTATCATGCCGAGGAGATCCCGCTCGTAGTTCCCCGACCGCTCCTCCGAAGCCTCAATATCAGCCTCAAAGTCTGTCCTCTCCACCGCCTCCGACGGAGAGATCCCCCAGACAAGAATAAACAACAGGGAAACGAAACCCCACGAGAAGACTCGCCCCTTCCACAACCCCCCGCCTGAAAGTATCGAACCCGATCTCATGATATTCATCAGCCTACAGCACCCCGAAGCCCCCCGAAAGAGCAAACCCGCTAGACTACTTCCCTTCAGACTGCCTGGATAATATTGCTACAATAGTTTCTAAATCTTCATCATGCTTGAAGCGTATCTCGACTTTCCCGCCTCTTCTGGACTTCCGGATCTTGGTGGGAAGATTTATGGCTTGAGTTATCGTCTGGGAAGCCTGTTGGAAGCGATCCTGCTCCGGATCCGATACTTTCTCGGGGGTCGGTTTCTGCGGGTTTTCCTGGGTCGCTCGAGCGGCCTCTCCAGAGTTCATCTCTCTTACGAGTTCTTCGGCTCGCCTGACGGAGAGTTTCTCGGTTTGTATCCTCTGTGCCAGTTCCAGCATCTGAGGCTCTTCTCTGAGCCCGAGCAAGGCCCTGGCGTGGCCTTCGGAGATTTCGCCCTCCTGAAGCATCACCCTGACCCGTTCGGGTAGTTGCACGAGTCTGAGGGTATTCGTCACCGCCGTTCGGCTCTTGCCGAGCCTCGCGGCTAGTTGGTCCCGATCGAGCCCGAAGCTATCCATCAGAGCCTGGTACGCTGCGGCGGTTTCCAGCGGGTTCAGCTGTTCTCGCTGGAGATTCTCGACGAGGGCGAGCTCCATTGATTCGTCTTCATCCGCCTGCCTTATGAGAACCGGAACCCGCTCTATCCCAGCCGCTTTCGCCGCCCGAAGTCGTCGCTCGCCTGCGATCAACTCGAATCCGGTCTCGGTCGTCCGGACGACGAGCGGCTGGAGTATCCCGACCCCTTTTATCGAGGTGGCTAGCTCCTGTATGCCGGCCTCGGGGAAGCTCCTCCTCGGCTGCATAGAGTTCGGACGAATGGCGGATACGGGCAGCTCTTCGAAGCGTAGCCCCCCCACGCTCTCGCCGGTCGCTATGAGCGCGGAGAGCCCCCTCCCCAGACCCCGCCTACCCACGGGCCATTACCTCTTCGGCCACAGCTTCGTATGCTTCGGCGCCGCTGCTCTTCGGGGCATAGAGTGCCACCGGCATCCCGAAACTCGGTGCCTCGCTGAGCCGGACGTTTCTGGGAACTATGGTCTCGAAGACTTGCTCACCGAAGAAGGTTCGTACTTCACTCGCAACCTGTTTGGCGAGGTTCGTTCTGGGATCGTACATGGTCAGAAGCACTCCTCCGACTCGAAGCTCGGGGTTCAATTCTTCTCTCACGAGTCGGATGCTCTGCATCAACTGCGAGAGTCCTTCCAGCGCATAGTATTCGCACTGCACGGGAATCAGGACTTCATTTGCCGCCGTGAGAGCGTTGAGAGTGAGGAGATCCAGCGAAGGCGGACAGTCGAGCAGAACCCGATCGTACTTTCCAGCCGGCAGTTTCTCTATCGCTCGCTTGAGCTTCATTTCTCTGGCTATCGCCGGGACCATTTCGACTTCCGCTCCGACGAGGTTGATGCTCGAAGGCGCGACCATCAACCCGGAGATGGCGGTCTTGCGTGCTATATGATCCAGCGGCTTCCCCTCAAGAAGCACATCGTACATGCAACCGTACGCACCGACTTCGACCCCGAGTCCGCTCGTTGCGTTGGCTTGTGGATCCATGTCCACGACGAGTATCTTCTCGCCTTTACTGGCCAGGTAAGCAGCAAGGTTTATCGCAGTGGTGCTCTTACCCACTCCGCCCTTTTGATTGACTATCGCAACTACGGTTCCCATCCGAGGCATGTTAGCACGGCGATGCGCCTAACTTGGCTCATCACCCAAGGGTTTCTTCGCCGGTACACCTACATCTCTGGGATATCTGACCGGTGTCCGGCGAACTTTCTCGACAACTACGAGCTGTCTCTCTTTCGAAGTCTGACTTTCCAGTCGCTCTACCGAATGGATTTCTCGGATAGTCCCCCCAAGCCTCTTGGCAGCCGTCTCCCCTCGCTGAAGTTCCGACTTCTCCAGCCGGCCCTTCATGCTGATGACGGACCCGCCGACTCGAACCAGCGGCAGACAATATTCCATCAACACATCCAGCGATGCCAGCGCCCGGCAGGTAACGAGGTCATATCTCTCTCGGTGGAGATCGTCCCGCCCGGCTTCCTCGATCCTTTTCTTGACCGAAACGATGTTCCCGAGACCTAGTCTGGATATAGCCAGCCTCTGAAACGTTGTCTTCTTCCCCACGGAATCGACGAGCGTAAAATTCTTGTTCTGATTCACAATGGCAAGAGGAATGCCCGGTAGTCCTGCCCCTGAACCGACATCTACGACCGTCCTGGCATCGCTAAAGGCCGGCACTTGCATGCAACTGAGCGAATCTACGACGTGTTCACCGAGTACCTCAGCTGCATCTTGTGTGCCGATGACGTTTGCCTGGTCGTAGCTGATCAGCAACTCAACGAAATCTCTCAACGAAGAGGTGTCTTCCTTCGTAATCCCAGAGCCGGCTCCAACCAACTCATCCAGTAATTCTCGAACCAGACCCTCATTCCGTTTCACGTGAAACACGCTTCCTTAGCTACAACTACGGGCCCGGAAATAGGTCTGCAGACTGCATGTTGGGACAAAAGTTTGCACCGGCATCTTATTGTCTGAAATCGTGCCCTGCCCGGTAATTTGGTTCGTTTCACGTGAAACGAACTGAGTTACTGGTTGGCAGGTGAGATAACGACCCTTCGCTGGTCTCCGCTACCTTCGCTGTATGTTGTGACGTTTTCGTCGTTTTCAAGGTAGAGATGGACTACCCTGCGTTCGGGTGAGGTCATTGGAGGAAGCTGTGAGTCTTGTCCTTCTTTCACAGCCCGGCGAGCCGAGCGATGGGCCATGCCCTGGATCGCCTCGATCCTGCGCTGGCGGTAGCCCTCAGAGTCGAGAACGACCCTCTTCGAGAAGATTTCCTGCTGGTAGGCGGCGCAGTTGATCAGATGCTGGAGAGATTCGAGGGTCTCGCCCTTTTGGCCGATCAGGAGCGCGGTGTGATCGGAGGCTATGTCGGCAGCGATGAATTCGCCGGCGTCGTAAACATCCACTTGAGACTGAAATCCCATAGCCAAAACGAAAGACTCTGTGAGATTCTTTATCTCTTGGAGAGTGTTTTCGGGGGTGCTGGATTCGGGATCTGGGGAGCTATCGGGTGCGTCTTGTTCCGGCGTTTCTTCGCCGAAGAAAACACTCTCGGTGTCCTCATCGCTTTCCTCGGCAGGAAGCTCCAGTGGTGTTTCATCCTGCGGATGGAAGGATGGCTCTTCGATCTGCAGAGCCTCATTCCGTTCAGACGTCTCTGGGGCAGTAACGGTGATTCTCGCGTCTCTCGCTCCGATTCCGAGGAAGCCCTCGCTGCCCCGGTCCACGATTTCGTATTCGATCTGTTCGCTGGCCAGGCCGAATTCGACTGCAGCCTTCTTCACGGCTTCTTCCACGCTAGAAGCGTTGAATTCTCTTCCGTTGCTCATTTTCTTTTCCTCCGCTTCCTTTTCGCCCGATTTTTGTTCCCCGATTGGGTATTACTTTCGTCACTCTCGTTGGCATCTCGTTCCCCAACGAGGGCTTCTGATGATGCTTTGGAGTTGTTTCCGAAAGGTAGAAGGCCTCTGAAGAGTCCGTCTGCTGAGTTGTAGATCACGTAATTCTGGCCGAACGTAACGATGTTGGAAGTGATCCAGTAAACGAAAAGCCCAGCGGGGAAATTCCACAGGAATACCGTTATCACCACCGGAAGGAGGAGTATGATGTACCTCTGTTGCGGCTCCAAATTTTTCGCCGTGATCCAGCTCGCAGCCAGCATGGTGAGGGCAGAGATTATAGGAAGCAGGAAATACGGGTCCATCTCGGAGAGGTTTTGGAACCACAGGATTCCACCCTGCTGGAATGAAGGCTCCGTTCCCTCCACGTCTCCGTAGCCGCCGAAACGACGGATGACGTAGAAGATACTTATGAAGACCGGCATCTGGACGAGTATCGGCAGACACCCACCTAGAGGGTTGATGCTCCTCTCCTGATAGAGCTTCATCATCTCTTCCTGCTGCCTGCGTCGGTTGTTGCTGAACTGGCGACGCAGCCTGTCGAGTTCCGGACGTAGATCCTGCATCGCCCGCATGCTTCTCACCTGCCGAACCGTCAGCGGAAAGAGAAGCGTTCTGACCAGGATGGTCAGAACCGCAATGCTGACCCACCAGGGCATCCCTGCATTGTAATAAAAGTATCTTAACACCCAGCCGAGCAGGTTTACGACGGGGTCAAAAAGAGCCTGAAAGAAGTTGATTAGGGCGTCTATGTTATCTCTCCGGCGTGGTCCTCAGCACTTCAGCCGGTTCTCGAGAACCGTTTCAATGCTTTGAGGAGTTCGGTTTCGAGGTCCTGAGCGGGGGAATCAGAAGCGGCTGGTCTGGCCGATACGACGAGGTCGAGGCTGACGGGTATCTCGTCCCGAGAGTTATGGAAGGCCTCGCGGAGCCTCCGTCTCACCGTGTTTCTCACCACGGCGTTCCCGACTTTCTTGGAGACCGAGAGTCCGAGACGAGGATGGCCGAGACCATTCTCGAAGGCGTGAACCGAGAACAACTTCCCTCGGTAAGCAAGGCCGCCCCTGTATGCCCGGTCGAAGTCCGGGGAATCGGTTATCCGCGTCCCGCTGCGCCCGGCCAAGACCTATACGGCTAGTTGTTTCCGACCGCGCCTTCTGCGTGAGGCAATAACCCTGCGGCCACCGACCGTACTCATGCGCTTGCGGAAACCATGAGTCTTGGCACGCTTGCGTCGGTTAGGCTGATACGTTCTTTTCATCTTGATCCTCTTTTCATTCGATTCGACGAGGTTCGAGGCTGATCCCAGTGCTTACCGCTCTTGAAACGCCTCTTCCAACCTTATAACCAGAAGAGTATATCTAAGCTGCCTGACTCTATCCACAATTCCACCAGAACTCGGTGGAAGCAGCACTACAGTCGCACCGGACCCCTTTTTAGTGGAATCGTTTTCAGAAAAGCTCTGCAAAACGAATTTTTTTGCCTTTCACTGCGCTTGACTACCGGCTCCGGCATCGCGTGTATCCGGGGTAAATCCGTATTTCCAGGAGCCATCTGTTCGGTAGAACGTATAGTTATACACAGGCTGTGGATAACTCTGTGGATAAAAACCTTTATGTGCTGCAAAGAATCGTTTTTGAAGGAGTTGGTCTGGCAGTACACAGGTCGTTGGGTTAGATTTCGGGAGGGAATGATTCAGGCGCGTTCGACATCCAGGGGTTCTTATCCGGACGGTATTTCGGTTCGGGTCGTGACTTACCATCGAGATGGGGAGCCGGAGATCGCAGAAGTCTCTGCCTCCGGTTCGCGCTCCGCCACTTCGAAGATTTCATCCCTCGTGGACACAAAGATGCGGGTTCAGGGCAGAACCATTCCGGCTCGCGCAGTGAGTGAGGTCGTTGAGAACCTGATCCACGCCGATTACCAGGGGGTCGTCATCTCCGTGATGGATGGGGGAGAGACCGTCAGGGTTTCGGACCAGGGGCCGGGAATAAAGAGTAAGTCTCAGGCTTTGAAGTACGGATTCTCCGGTGCAACGCGAGAGGCGAGCTCGCAGATTCGCGGGATCGGTGCCGGACTCGGCATCGCGCTCCAAGGGATGGAGAAAATTGGAGGCACACTCACGATAGACGATAACCTCGGCGGTGGTACTGTAGTTACGCTCTCGGTTTCGAGTGAGCCACCGAGCGAGTCGACTCCGAAAAGTGGGGCTTCGGGCGAGACGGTGAAAGTCGAGACGGGAAAGACGGAAGAAGTTCCACCGAAGCGGCATCTCGGTGGAGTACCAGAGATAGATATATCAGAGAGGCAGGAGAGGACGCTCATCACGGTACTCGAATGTGGTGAGGTCGGACCTTCGACGATCGCCGAGATGGTGGATGTAAGCGTGAGCACTGCGTACCGGGATCTCTCGGTGCTGGAGGATCACGGCCTCGCAACGAGCACCGAATCCGGGAAACGTGTTATTTCGCCGCTCGGCAAGGATTATGCAGCTGCGATCATCAAGACTTGGGTTCGGTAGTTCGTGGCTGGTCGAGCTGAACAGGTCTGGGGTGAGGTGCTGGATAATGTCTCGGATCAGATCCACGCTCCTTCTTTCAAGGTATGGTTCGAGGGTACTCATCCGCTGAACCTCTACGAGGACGCCATCGAGATCTCCGTCCCGAACATCCTCGCGAAGGAATATATAGAGAGCAAGTTCAAGCCTCTTCTGGAGGAGGCTCTCGATTCGGTAACCGGGCGGGAAGGCACGACCCTGATCGTCACCGTCGGGGGCGAGGGTGTGCACCGGGAGAATGAGTTCTCGGTTTCACGCGGTGCCGAGTCCATGCTGAACGCTCGTCCACCGAGGTCGGTCAGGGTCAAATATACCTTCGACTCGTTCGTTACCGGAGCGGGGAACCGCTTCGCTCACGCCGCCGCGCTTGCGGTCTCGGAGAGCCCGGGGACCCAGTACAACCCGCTCTTCATCTACGGAGCTTCAGGCCTCGGAAAGACGCACCTTTTGCGGGCGGTTGGTCAATACATCGAGGAGCAGGACCCGGGCTCGAAGGTCCGCTACGTTACCTGCGAGCAGTTCACCAACGACTTCATCAACTCCATGCGCGACAACGCGCCCCTGCAGTTTCAGAAGCGCTACCGGGAGAAAGACGTTCTGCTCATAGACGATATCCAGTTCCTCGAGAACAAGATCGAGACTCAGGAGGCGTTCTTCCACACCTTCAACGCCCTCTACGACGAGGAGAAGCAGGTCGTCATCGCCTCCGACCGCCACCCGAAGCACATCGAGACGCTCGAACAACGTCTCGTCAGCCGCTTCGAGTGGGGGCTCATCGCAGACATTTCACCGCCCGACCTCGAAACACGCATCGCGATACTCCGCAAGAAGGCGATCCTCGACAAACTCGAAGTGGACGACGAGGTTCTTACCTTCATCGCCTCGAAGGTCCTGACGAACATCCGGGAGCTGGAAGGTGCGCTTATCCGCATTCTGGCCTACGCCTCGCTGTACGGGAGGCAGGTAACGGTCGCGTTGGCCGAGGAAGTCCTGCGAGACATTCTTCCCGATCAGGCCTACAGAGAGATCCCGATAGAGCTGATCCAGTTGGAGGCCTGCCGCTACTTCGGTGTCGCCAAGCAGGACCTGATCGGACAGAGCCGCTCCAAGGGCTTCGCTTACCCGCGCCAGATCGCGATGTACCTCTCACGCGAGCTCACGAACGAGTCGCTGCCCAAGATCGGCAAGGCCTTCGGCGGTCGAGATCACTCCACTGTCATGCACGCGACAAAGAAGATCTCAGCCGCAATCAACTCCGACCGGGATGTCTTCAACCAGATCCACGAAATCACCCAGAACATAAAGTCGAAACGCTGATCCCTGCTCCACCCGAAATTCTCCCTTCCACAGAGTTATCCACAGCTTTCGAGAGTTATCCACAACCACTTCCATGCTTAACCCCTCCCCCTAAGGGGGGTTACTTTGTAACAAGTTCCGAGGCTCCGGGTCGAAAGTTATCCACAATCTATCCACAGGGGGGGATTTTTCCTGGGGATAAGCCTTGACAAAAATCGGGCCTTTTTCGGAGTTATCCACAAAAACTGTGGATAAAAAGGGGTCCCTGTGGATAACTTCCGCCCAGAGGGAGCAGTTTCCCCGTTGAGATGTGAATCAGATTACTTGTGCCTGTGGATAAACCTGTGGATAAGAGGGGTAAAAGCTGTGGATAACTTTGTGGATAACTTTGTGGATAAGTCCGGGCTGTGGATAAGTCGGCGGTTATCCACAATTCATCCACAGGCAAATCGCGGTTATCCACATTTTTGTCCACAGGGCGAGTTGGGGTTTTTCGGCTTAGGTAAAAGGGTTTTTCGGAGTTATCCACTTATCCACAGCCCTTATTATTATTATTAATCTAATAGATTAATGGTTAGTCATTAATAATAAGGGCAAAGAGGAGGCGAAATGAAGGTAGTTTGTAGCATCGAGACTTTCAGTAAGAAGCTGGCTCTGGTTACTCGGGGCGTATCTTCGAGGACGACGATTCAGTTGCTCGGTGGAGTGTTGGTCGAGGCGGGTCGGGAGGTGGTAAAGCTCTCGGCGACGGACATGGATATTTCGATCCGGACCAGTACTCCGGCGGAGGTTGAGGAGGAGGGTCGGGTCGTGATCCCGGCACGGATCTTCAACGATATCGTCCGGAGTCTGCCGGGTGGTCAGCTGACCATCGGGTATGACTCTTCGGGTGGCACGGTGCGGCTCTCGGTCGGGGAGAAGGAGTACAGCATCCGGGCCTACGCCGCTGAAGACTTCCCGCAGCTCCCAGAGTTCGACGAGGGTCGGGCGTTCAAGATGATCGGCGAGGCACTCGTGGACACCATCGAGAAAGTGTCGAAGTCGTATTCGAGGGACGAGACCCGTCCGGTCTTGACCGGCATACTAATAAACTTCGAGGCCTCGAAGCTGAAGATGGTCACGACCGACTCGTACCGGCTCAGCATCAAGGAGACCGAGCTTGCGACGACCTTCGACGGAGAAGAACGGCAGGCGCTCATCCCGGCGCGAGCGATGCAGGAGGTGCAGAGGATCTTCTCCGGCTCCGACGAGGAGCAGATCGAGATAGACCTCTCCGAGAACCAGGCCCTCTTTCGAATCGGGGACGTTACCTTCGGCACGCGACTCATCGGCGGGAACTTTCCGGAGTACGGTCGGCTCCTCCCGAACGCCTTCGAGCGGAACATCTCAGTCAACCGCGAAGAGTTGATGGAGACGCTTCGGAGGGTCAACCTCTTCGCTCAGCGGCAGAACCCTCCGGTGCCGGTGAGCCTCGCGTTCTCGGAGGGTGAGGTCGAAGTAATGGTCAAGAGCCCCGAGATCGGTGAAGCGCACGAGAAGCTCAAGGCCGACAGCGAAGACGAGTTCAGGATCTCCTTCAACCCCGGGTACCTCATCGACGGTGTAACGGCGGTCGACACGGAGAACGTCGTCTTCAAGCTCAACGAGTCGCTCAAGCCGGGGCTGATAGTCCCGAACGGCAAGGACGGCGGGGAAGACCCGGACTTTCTGTACCTGATCATGCCAATGCGCGACCCGTCACAGAGCTAGACGATTTGGAAGATTTCTCGATTCCGGCCGGGACGACGCTCGGGCAGGCCCTCAAGCTCGGCAACATCGCCGGGACCGGTGGCGAAGCCAAAGTCCTCATCCAGACCGGCGAGGTAACCGTCAACGGTGAGATCGAGACGCGCCGGGGCCGGAAGCTGGAGACCGGAGACATCGTAGAGGTCGAGGTCGCCGGTGAGCGGCTGGAGGTTTCTTGACCCCGCACGTCCGGGCCTTGCGGCTCGTGAACTTCCGCAACTACCGGGAGGCGACAGCGTTCTTCGTGCCGGGCCTGAACATAACGGTGGGGGAGAACGCCCAGGGTAAGACGAACCTCCTCGAAGGCATCTCGTTCGCTATCTCCGGCTCGTCTACCCGAACTTCGACCGACTCCGAGATCGTGAGCTGGAACGCCGACTTCGCCCGCGTCGAAGGCCGCGTCGTCCGTCCTGAAGGCGACGAGCGGAAGGTTGCCATCGGATACGCGCCCGGTCAGAAGAAACGCATCACCCTGGACGGTGCTCCGGAAAAGTCTCTCGCCAACTACGCGGCGGGTGGAGCCGGGGTGCGAGCCGTGACCTTCTTCCCGGACGACCTCCGGATAGTCAAGGGCGCGCCCTCCGACCGCCGGGAGTTTCTGGATACGCTGCTTGCCTCGCTGCGCCCGGCCTACGCGAACGCCGTCTCCGAGTACGCGAAGGCCGTTCAGCAGCGCAACCACCTGCTGCGACGCATCCGGGACGGCTACTCTTCCGGCAAGACCCTCGACACCTGGGACCGAAAAGTCGCAGACCTCGGAAAAGTCGTCCTTGAAGGCCGCGAACGGGCGATGCCGCACCTCGACCGACACTTCGTTTCCTCTATGAGAGACCTGTACGGTCGCGAGAGGGCCGCCGTTACCTATTCCGGTACCGCGACATTGGACGGGTATTCCGAGGCTCTTAGAATGGCTCAGAGCGCGGATATCGAACGTGGCACGACCTCCGTCGGGCCGCACCGCGACGACCTGAAACTGACGCTCGACAGCGTAGATTTGAACGTCTATGGATCACAGGGGCAGCAACGGCTCGCGACGCTCGGCTTGAAGTTCGCCGCCAGGGAATACGTGCGGTGGGCGGTGGGGGAGGATCCTATCCTGCTGATGGACGACGTGATGAGCGAGCTCGACGAGCGGCGGCGAGAATACCTGGCGGAGTATTTCCTCGACAGCGCGCAGGCCATAGTCTCTACGACGAACCTCGAATACTTTGGGGCTGCGACGCTTGGAAGGTCGCGAGTCATACGCATCTCCGGCGGTGAGATCTCCGCGGATGCCATGCCGAAGAAGGCGAGGCAGAGGCCCGCATCCGACGCGGAGCCTGAAAAAGCCCGAAGAGCGAATTAAGGCTTAAACAAGCTGCAAACGGGGAGAACAGGCGTTGGGAGAGGGGCATTAATGTGTTACAATCCCCAAGTGTCTGTTACTAACTCAAAGAAGAAACCACAAGGAGATTATCGGGGTCTAGACCCCGAGATGAGGAGGATAAACCACCTTGGCGACTGAAGCCACCAGAAAGCATCCCGAGAGTACTTATGACGCTGGTTCGATCCAGGTACTAGAAGGTCTGGAGGCAGTCAAGCGCAGGCCGGGCATGTACATCGGCTCTACGGGGCCGAGGGGACTTCACCATCTCGTATGGGAGATCGTAGACAACTCCATTGACGAGGCGCTCGCCGGGTACTGTGATGAGATCCTGATAACGGTTCATCCCGGCGGCTCGGTCTCCGTGACGGACGACGGACGCGGAATGCCGGTCGGGAAGATGGATAAATACGACAAGTCCGCCGCCGAGGTCATCATGACGACGCTGCACGCGGGCGGGAAGTTCGATGGTTCGGGCTACAAGGTTTCGGGTGGGTTGCACGGCGTCGGGGCTTCGGTCGTGAACGCGCTGTCGGAGTGGCTGGAAGTCGAGATCAAGCGCGAAGGCTTCGTGTGGAATCAGCGGTTCGAACGCGGTTTCGCGCAGGGCGGCCTCACGCGGGGCCGGGAGATGGAAAAAAAGGGCGAGCAGACCGGGACGAAGATAAGCTGGATGCCGGATTCCGAGATCTTCAAGGAAGGCCTCAACCTCTCCTACGACACGCTTAGCAGGCGTTTCCGGGAGTCGGCGTTCCTGAACCGGGGACTGCTCCTCAAGCTCGTGGACGAGCGGGAGGAAGACCGGGCCGTAGAGTACAAGTACGACGGCGGGATCAAGGACTTCGTCGCCCACATCAACGAGTCGAAGAATCCCATCCACAAGTCCGTCTTCTTCCTCCACGCCGAGGAGGAGACCGGCGACGTCGAGGTCGCCATGCAGTGGAACGACGGCTTCCACCGGGATTCGATCTTCACTTTCGCCAACAACATAAACACCCACGAGGGCGGGACGCACCTCTCCGGATTCCGCAGCGCGCTGACGAGGACCGTCAACGACTACGCGAGGCAGAAAGGCTTCCTCAAGGAGAAAGACGAGCCGATGACCGGGGACGACATCCGCGAGGGTCTCGCCGCCGTCATCAGCGTGAAGGTCTCCGAGCCGCAGTTCGAGGGGCAGACGAAGACCAAGCTCGGGAACACCGAGATCCGAGGCCTCGTCGAGACGAACACGAACCGCTACCTGGCGGAGTTCTTCGAGGAAAACCCGGCTGAGGCCAAGATCATGATCAACAAAGTCATCCAGGCCGCGAGGGTGCGTCAGGCGGCCCGGAAGGTCCGCGACACGATGCGCAAGGGCTACCTCGAAAGCTCGACGCTGCCAGGTAAGCTGGCGGATTGTTCGTCGAAGGACCCGGCGCGGAGCGAGTTGTACATCGTCGAGGGAGACTCGGCGGGCGGGAGCGCGAAGCAGGGGAGAGACAGAAACTTCCAGGCGATACTTCCGCTCAGGGGCAAGATCCTCAACGTCGAGAAGGCGAACATAAACAAGGTGCTCTCGAACGTGGAGATACAGGCCATGATCTCGGCGATAGGCGCGAGCGTCGGGGATCAGTTCAACATCGCCGAGACCCGGTACAACAAGATCATCATCATGACCGACGCCGACGTTGACGGGAGCCACATCAGGACGCTCATCCTGACCTTCCTCTACCGGAACATGAAGGATCTCATCGAGAACGGCTACGTCTACATCGCGCAGCCGCCGCTCTACAAGGTCACGCACCAGCGCAAGGAACACTATGTCTACACCGACCCGCAGCTTCAGGAACTGCTGCGGAGCCTGAACACCAACGGCAACGCCGCGATAGGCCGGTTCAAGGGGCTCGGGGAAATGAACCCGATCCAGCTCTGGGAGACCACGATGGCCCCGGAGAACCGGACGCTTCTTCAGGTGACGGTCGAGTCGGCGGCGGTGGCGGACGAGCTATTCACCGCGCTCATGGGCGACCGGGTCGAGCCGCGCAAGCTCTTTATCGAGGAGAACGCCCGGCTCGTCAAGAACCTGGATACGTGATCCCTTGCGGAGAGCGGAGGGATATCTGAGCGCGATAGAGAACACAGCGAAAGCAACGGGGAACACGGTAAACAGAGATGCTTGATACTTTTTCAGGAAACATACAGCCCCACTCTATAGAAGACGAGATAAAGGATTCGTTCCTTTCCTACGCGATGAGCGTGATCGTCTCCCGCGCCCTGCCGGACGTGCGAGACGGCCTGAAGCCAGTTCACCGGCGCGTCCTTTACGCGATGCACGACATCGGCCTCCAGCCGAACCGTCCGTACCGCAAGAGCGCGACCGTTGTCGGTGAGGTGCTCGGTAAGTACCACCCGCACGGCGACTCATCGGTCTACGACACGCTCGTGAGGCTCGCGCAGGAATGGTCCATGCGCTACAAGCTCGTGGACGGACAGGGGAACTTCGGTTCCGTAGACGGAGACTCGGCGGCGGCGATGCGCTACACCGAGGCGCGGCTCACACGGATGGCGACGGAGATGCTCCGCGACATCAACGCCGACACCGTTGACTTCGTCCCGAACTTCGACGAGAACCAGACGCAGCCGAGCGTTCTGCCGGCGAGGTTCCCGAACCTGCTCGTCAACGGTTCGGAGGGCATCGCGGTCGGGATGGCAACCAAGATCCCGCCGCACAACCTAGGCGAGGTCATAGACGCGACCGTCGCGCTCATAGACGACCCGGAGATGGACGACATCGCCCTCGCGAAGCACATCAAGGGGCCGGACTTCCCGACCGCGGGGATCATCGTCGGGCTACAGGGGATAAAGAGCGCGCTGACGACGGGACGCGGCTCCATCAAGGTTCAGGCGAAGGCCCACACGGAGCAGATGCGCGGGAACCGGACCCAGATCGTGGTCACGGAGATCCCGTACCAGGTCAACAAGAGCTATCTGCTGATCAAGATCGCGGATCTGGTCAAGGAGCGGAAGCTCGACGGCATCTCGGACCTACGCGACGAGTCCGACCGGAACGGCATGCGTATAGTCATCGAGCTGAAGCGCGACGCGGTGCCGAAGGTCGTCATAAACAACCGCTACAAGCACACCCAGATGCAGCAGTCCTTCGGGGTGAACCTCGTCGCGCTGGTGGACAACGTGCCGAAGCAGCTCTCCTACAAGGAAGTCCTGAAGCACTACGTCGCGCACCAGTTCGAGGTCGTGACGCGCCGGACGCGCTACGAGCTGAACCGGGCGCAGGCGCGGGCGCACATCCTCGAAGGGTTGCTCATTGCGCTCGACAACCTCGATGAAGTCGTGGCGACTATTCGGAAGTCACGGAGCGTGGAAACGGCCCGGGCAAACCTGATGAAGGCGTTCAAGCTGTCGGAGCGTCAGGCGCAGGCGATCCTCGACCTCCGTTTGCAGAGGCTCACCGCGATGGAGCGGCAGAAAGTCGAGCAGGAGTTCAAGGATCTCCAGGAGAAGATCGAATACCTCGAATCCTTGCTGGCCGACGACGGGAAGATCTACGACGTTATCAAGGTTGAGCTCGCCGAGGTGCGGGCCGCCTACGCCGACGAGCGAAAGACTCAGATCACGGCCGAGGAAGGCGTTGACTTCGACGTTGAGGATCTCATCGCCGAAGAGGAGATGGTCATCTCCATCTCGAACGGTGGCTACCTGAAGAGCGTGCCGGTGAACACGTTCCGCAAGCAGGGACGTGGCGGGGTCGGAGTGGCGGGGATGGACCTCAAAGAGGGCGATTACATAGAGCACCTCTTTATCACCACCACGCACCACTACATGCTCTTCTTTACGAACCGGGGCAAGGTCTACCGTCAGAAGGTGCATCAGCTCCCGCGTATGAGTCGCACTGCCAAGGGCCGTCACATCGCAAACATACTCCCGCTCGCCCAAGACGAACGCATCGCCGCCGTCAAGGCTACGAAGGAGTTCGACGAAGCTGATTACCTCGTGTTCTCAACAAAGCAGGGGATCGTCAAGAAGACGAAGTTCCTCGACTACAACACGCCGCTGAAAAGCGACGGCATCATCGCCATCAACCTCAACGAGGGCGACGAGCTGATAGACGTTCGTCACGCATCCGAGGGGGATGAGATCATACTCGTAACCTGCGACGGGAAGGCGATGCGCTTCAAGCAGTCCGATGCGAGACCGATGGGCCGGGCGACCGGCGGGGTCAAGGGCGTAACCCTCCGGGGCGACGACCACGTCCTCTCGATGGAGGTCATCTCCGACGAGGCCGCCGACCTCTTCCTCATCACCCAGAAAGGCTTCGGGAAGCGGACACCGCTCTCGCAGTTCGCCACGAAGGGACGCGGTGGGCAGGGTGTGATCGCGCTGAAGACCGACCGAGGAGAGCGTGGCAGGCTCGCCGGGGTGCAGATTGTAAAGCCGGGGACGCACGAGCTTGTGCTAGTCTCAAACGTCGGGACGACCATCCGCATGGACTGTGCCTCGGTATCGCAGCAGGGTCGGTCGGCTCAGGGCGTGCGGGTGATGAACCTGAGAGAAGGCGACTCGGTGAGCGCGCTCGCGAAGGTCGTGTCGTCGCGAGGCGAAGACGCTCAGGGGACTTCCGACGAGCTGTCGCTCGACGACATCACCGGAGAAGAGGTAACGGGTGAGTCGAGCGCGGGACCGCTGGAACCCGGTATGCTAGAGCCGGGCATGGATGGCCTGGATGGTTTCGGGGAGCTAGAGGACGCGGGCGAAGAGCCGGAGACGAACGGGACGGGAGGATGACGTTGGAGAACCACGAGAATTGCGAAGGCGTCGTAGAGTGTACGGCCCTCGTGCTCGCGGAGAGCGTCGCGGAACTGGGCGGGCGGCTGACTCTGTTCGGGATCCTCGATGAGATCCGTCCTTCAAAGAACGGAGACGACACCTCGTTCGTGGTCTACGCGAAGTTCGAGGGCTGCGAACACGCCACCGACCGGGCGTGGGAGGCTCGCATAGTCATCTCCGACGACGAGGGCGACGTCCTCATGGAGTCGGCTGATTACTCCGTCTGGATCGAGGGAGCGGACGAACCCTTTACCATCGTCGCCGCCTTCGACCTCCCCGAAGACTACTGCGAGGGCGGTGAGAGGGTCATCTGGTTCGAGGCTGTGCTGGAGGAAGAGACCCTCTCTCAGACCGCCATCCGTCTCAGAGACCGTTACAATGTGTAGCGATGCACGCTAGAGGACGCCACGAAAACGAACGAAACAGACGAGGCCCGGAGCGAATCCGGGCCTCTCGCACGTCCGAAACAGACGAATCCATAGAACAATTGAAAGCAACCTAAGGAAACAGGAAACCATAATCATGCAGGAAGACCTCGCAATCTTCATGGACTGGGAGAACATATATATCTCCACCGTCCAAGAATACAAGACGAAACCCAACGTAAGTGCCATCCTCGAAAAAGCTCGTGAGTACGGGCGGATAGTCTCCTCCTCGGCCTACGCAGACTGGACGGACGGCGACTTCCGGGCCGCCCCGCCGACGCTCTACTCCAACGGCATCTCACCGCGCTACATCTCGGCGCGTTACTTCCCCGGCGGACGCTCTCACAAGCGGCGTACCAACTCGATAGATGTGATGCTCGCGGTGGAGTGTTCGGACTTCCTCCACAACCACCCGCAGGTGGACACCTACGTGCTGGTTACGGGCGACGGGGATTTCATCCCGCTAGTGAGTCTGCTCCGGAGTCGGGGCAAGAAGGTCGTCGTCATCGGGGTGTCGGAGGCGACTTCTTATCACCTCATAGAATCGGCGGATCACTTCATATCCTACGCCTCGCTGGTCGAGGAGGACCGGGTAGCGAAGCAGAAGGACAAGGAGCCGGAGAAGCCGAAGGCCGACCCTTATCAGGAACTCGTGCGAGCGGTCAGTGCGCTCGGGCGCGGCGACAAGACCCGGGTGCTCGGGCAGGTGAAGCAGCAGATGATTGTCCAGCTCGGCTCCTTCGACGAGCGGAACGTCGGCTTCAAGAAATTCAAGGACTTCGTCGTCGAGGCCGAGCGTCGCGGGCTGGTCAACACGGTTGACGAGGACCTCGAACTCCAGGTCTACCTGCCGGATGAGAAGATCCCGGAATCAACCGACTCCGAAGAGCCGGAGGCTCCTACCGGAGATGCGAAGCCGCAGAAGGTTACGGAGGAACTCGTTCGCCCCAGCGGCGGACGTCCCTCGGCTCAGAACGGCAACGGCAAGCAGAACGGACGCTCCGCCAACTCCGGCAAGAAGGAAAGCCAGAAGGGCCAGCAGGAAAACTCGAAAGAGGCTGCAGCCGGCGGAAGCTCCGGCACGGACGGCTTCGACCTTCAGGGAGACCTGACGCCCTACGAGCTGAGGACGATCTGCGAGAGCGTCGGTAGTCTGCGCCAGCCCGCCTCGATGGTCGAGATCTTCGGCTCTATCCGCGACCTCGATGATCGTGGGGAACTCGAACTCTCGAAGGACGAAATAAGCGAGGTTATCTCGGCCATGATCTCCTCGGATTTTCTCAAGAAGGTCAGCTCGAAGCCTTACGAACAGGCCAGAGCCAGGATGGCTTTCTACAAGCTGGAGAACAACAGCGACGAAGTGAAGGCCGCCCTCAAGACCCGGTAAAACAGAGACACGCTAGACGAGATCCCCGGACGGCGTTGATCGCGCCACCCGGGGGATCTCATCTTGCAAGGTGATCTCCGTAACTGGTTTTTATAACGAAAGGTCCCGGACTACAGCGATGTCAGATATCTGCTTTTCCCGATTCGCTGTCGAGCGCGGCGGGCTACGTTGCTGCGGAGTTTGCGAACTGCATCAGTCGGCAAGCTTGTAAACGGTGAACGCTGCAAGCCCGAGCGCGATGGCGAACTGCAAGAGCGAGACCCCGACCGTCGAGGCGACCTGAACGGCGGAGACGCTTCTGAAGACCAACTCCACCGTCACGACCCCGACGAGACCGATCGCGAACCAGAGACCAGCCTTCACCCGGTAAGCCTCACCTCTCTCCTTCAAGGTCGCCATTCCGAAGAGAGAAGGAATGAAAAAGACCATGATGAGCGGCACCAGACGCAAGATGCCAACCACGATGTTTAACAAGGCCTCCATAACGAAAAGTGTATCAGACGAGTAACCCTACACTATAAGTAGCAGATCACTAGAACCTGAGTTACCATAGTGAAAATAGCGCGCTAATCAACATGGGCAAGAAGAGCTACGGGATTATCTGGCGTAGTGGAGAATTCCTAGTACGGAGGCGGTAAGACATGGGCATAAACCAGAGGGTTTCGCTCAGGAAGTTCATAGAAGATATCCGTCGCTGGGTAGACGACGACAAGGGCGATGACTGGATCGCATCTGCCCTAGGGACCAGTTCCTCTTCCGTGCAGTCGTTTCGTTCCAGGAATGGCATATACCGGCGCACCTCGGGGAGTTCGCTACCGGACATAGGGGATCACGCCTCCTACGAGGGGGTTCTCGAAGAAGGTCCGGGGTTGTGGTTTGATCCGGAGGTCGTCGGGGATGAGCGTTGGATTCGCAACTGGGGCGAGGCCAACGACGTGGATATTCACGTAACGCCGAGCAGGATCTACATAATCCGGCACGAGCCTGGTTCCTGAGTAACTCTGGACGCATGTATAATCGCCGGACGGTTCGGGCCGTCCGACCCGTCGCTGCGTAGAGGGGTAAGTCCCTCGATGTAGAGCAAAGTCCGGACTCGTAGTAGAGACCGCTCGGGCTAAAGAACCCGAGGGGCGGCGGTGAGAGCCAGCCGCTACGTCAAGTGCAACAGAGAGTAGACCAGCCGATGGCAGAGGGCAGGCCCGAAAGGGTGTACCCGACGCACAGGTGATGGGTGAAAGGGTGGGGTAAGAGCCCACCGGCGGAATCCCGAGAGGGGCCGGCCAGGTAAACAACCGGTGCGAGCAAGCCAGAATAGTGACGGGTCGCGACTCGCGGCCCCGAACAGGTAGGCGCAGTTCCTCTACGGAGGAACCGGTGAGACACTTCTTGCTTCTCACCGAGATGGATGACGGGATAGAGCAGAATCCGGCTTACGGGACGGCCCGGGCTTATATATGGGGAATCAGGCCATCGAACGCTCAAACTGACTACGATCTTGACGACAACCGGCCTTCGAGACCCTCGATTCGCCCCTCCATCCCGTAGGAGATGAGGTCTTTTCTGAGAGTAGATCACGCGAGTACGGTTGACACCTTACGCGACTTTGGCTATGAACTCGCTGCGAAGAAGTCGAGATATTACTAGAAGCCATCTCACAAACACTTTCTGAGCAGGATCATGATGCACCCAAGTTGCGCCATGCCCAAGAAG
>JBPCNU010000034.1:0-6592 GCA_051000975.1 Rubrobacter sp. | reverse complement strand
GGGGGAGAGTCCCCGAGCTGGCTCTACACCTACATCTCCGAGTCTGCGAGCGCGGTGGCGAGCGTAACGTACTCGGAGGCCGAAGGACCACGGCTCGACCCGGCCCAACAACTCCCCGAAGCAGACGTATCGTACATCACCGAGAATGTCCTGCCGGACACCTCGCAGCTCACCAACAGCACCGAGGCGATAGGTCAGACGGACGAAGTCCTGGCCGCACTCGAAGAAGACCCCGGCATAGCGGCTTCGGCGGGGCTTGACTCGTTCTCGGGCGGTGAGCCGCAGTGGATCTTCGCGACCACGCAGGGCGAGGAGCGAGTAGAAGAGCGAGTCCCGGCGGTCGGTGGTTCTTGAAAAGGATGAAAAGGACGGACAAGAGGTGGAATGAAGAACCGTACAAGCGTATGATACTTTGATCGTGAACGGAGAAACCTCGACAAAGAACGCAAAGAATTCCCGGGCGATGAAGATCACGGCGTTTTTCTACCTGATCCTAGTCGCGGCCTCGCTCTTGCTCGTCCACAGTCCTTTTTACGGGCCTGCGGTCTCCTACGTCCTGCTGTACATGGTCGTCGCGGTTCTGGTTACTATCTCCATCGCCACCATCATGCTCCCGCCGGAACAGTTCAGCTCGGGCTTCGTCGCCGGGATCTCACTGGCCTACGCGGCGATGCTCTCGCTGGCAACGTTCTTCTCCGGTGGGTCATCAAGCGAGCTTTTCCTGCTTCTGCTCCCGCTCCTCCTCTGCTGCACGCTGCACGGCCTTCGCGGGGTCGGGATCGTCACGCTCGTAGGCTCGCTCTTTTTCTATGGTCTCTGTGTCCTGCCGGATTTCATAGGCTCTGGCCTGAACTCCGAGTCGATACCGGTCATCCTGTACCGATTCGGGCTGCTTCTGACCGTCGGTCTCTTCGCTCTCTTTTCGCTCAGGATGAGAGGCGCGAAGTCCCTGTCCTCTTCCGACGATGAGAGCGGCCGCGCCCCGGCGGAAGATGTCTCGACGCTCCTGAGGCGGGCCGACCGAGAGATACAGGCCAAACGCGGGGTTCCGGTCGCAGTCGTGATCGTAGACCCCGGTCAGGATGTCGAGGACATAGATCTCCTCCTGGAGCGGGTCGAGGCGAGGATCTCCCGCCCGGTTCTGCTCGGTGAAGACGACATTTTCGGCCTCGTGGTCGCCGGCGGCGATCGCGAGATAGAGAGTGCGGCCCGTCGTTCGCTGGCCGCCGCAAGCTCGCTCGGCTCGACCGATACGCGGGTCGGGGCCGCCGTTTATCCCCGCGACGCCCGCTCGGCGAAGGAACTCCTCTCAGCCGCCGGACAGGCTCTTGAGGCAGCCTTCGAGATAGACTCCCCGACCGCGATGGTCCTCTCCGGTCGCGCCTCCCGCCCCTCTTCTCAGGGCGAACGTCCCTACCGCGCCGCGAGGTAATCACAGCGGCGGCAATGGCCGGGTTCTCTTCCGTCCTCGTTCGTTCGGAAACTCACGGGCCGTTCTCGCGTAGCTTTCTAGTAGAGGCCCGGCAAAGGCTGGTTCCGGGTGTGATCGGGGATAAAAGCCTCGATGTTATAATGCCGGAACGGTGTTGGTACCCGTAGAGGCAAAGGTTTCGAGAACGAGGGCGGTCCAAGAGGATGGGAAGACTCAGCAGGTCGATCAGAGGTTTCTTCGGGAAGTTTCTCTCCGGTGTGGAGCGTCGCAACCCGGAGATCCTGCTCGAAAACGCCGTTCAGGACGAGCTCGAGAATCTGAAGAAGCTCCAGGTAGCCGCCGCCCGAACGATGGCTTACGAGAAGATGCTCGCCGGAGACGCAGCTTCCAAGCAGAAGATCGCCGCTACCAAGGACCGTCAGGCAAAGGAACTCGCCGCTCGCGGCCAGCGCGACGCTGCCGTCGAGGTCATCCAGCAGAAGCAGGAAGCTCAGAACGCGCTTATCGAGATAGAGGCTCGCCTCGACGAGGCTCACAAGAACTCCGTCGAGATAGAACAGGCCTTCCGGGATCAGGAACGCCGCTACACTGAGGTCGTGCGCGAACGCTCCGCCCTCTCGGAGGAGCACCAGCGGGCCAAGGCGATGCGCACCGCGAACGAAGCGCGAGCGGAGATATCCCTCTCGGATTCCTCCCGAGATCTGGACAAAGCCCGGCAGGCGATACGTCAGGCCTCCTTCGAGGCGCAGGCCGTCGGAGAGCTGGGCACGAGCGACACGGAGCGGCAGATCGCATCTGCCGAGCTCGATGTCAAACGACTCGACGCCGTGCGAGAACTCGAAGAGATGGAGGCTCAGATGGGCCTGGGTGAATCTTCTGCCTCCCCGGAACAGCTGGAGGCTTCCCCGGACGCCCGCGAGCCGGATGGTGCGAGCGGTGCCGGCGGTGATCGCCTTTGACGCTCTCTCGCCGCAATAGCGGACGCCCGTCTCCGGTGAAGTCGACCCTGTACCGCTTCGCGCCGTTCACGGCCTTTCTCGGAGCCGGAACCCTCGCGACCTTCGACGCGGCGTACTTCCTCGCCGCGGTCTGCGGGGCCGGGGCGTTCTTCGCCGGGAAGCGTCTCCTCGACCGGGACGGGAACGCCCGCCGGGAGTTGCGTCGTCGCTCGAAGGAGAACACGGCCCTCTTGAAGGACGTAGCCCGCCGGGACAGAGTCGCCGCGCCGCAGATGGAGCGGATGGTCGCGCTGCAGTCGAGCGTTCTGGAGAGCTGGGACATAATGCCCGAGGAGTATCGCTCGCTCCTCGACGACGACATCTTCACCATCCTAGAGGAGATAGAAGGAACGGCGCGCCTCTCCCGCAGGCGAACCGCTCTCCGGGGGCATCTCGCGAACACGAACCGGGGTGAGATCGTCGCCCGTATCAACAGCCTGGAGCGCGATATCCGGGGCTTGCCGGAGGACTCCACCATTCGCCAGACTTTCGAGACGACGCTCGCCGGGCGGCGGTCCGAGCTCGAGAACTGCGGGGAGATGCTAGACGGCATCAGCCTCATAAACGCGCAGTTGGAGAGCGCGGAGAGCCTCCTCTCCAACCTCCGGGGTGACTTTCTCACCCTTGACACCAGCCTCTCCTCCGACATGACCGGGGCGGGGCTTGCGCGACTCAGGGAGCGGGTAAGCCTCTTCAAACGCAGCCTCTACGAAGTCCGGCACACGCTCGACGAGATGCCTGACCCGGACCTCACGGAGGACGGTATCACCCGAGACATATACAGACCACAACCCACCGAGGAGTTGCCGACACGATGAGTGATAAGCGTCCAAAAGGATTCCTCTCCCGCGTCTTCGGACCGGTCGAGGACGACCATACCTCCGTCTACTCCAGCCGCGACGAGGATGACGACTACACGGGCGAGGACGACTACGCAGATGAGGCAGATGGTGAATCCATCGAGGAGACCGGGCGCAGCTTCACCGTCGAGCGGGCGACTGAGATCATCAAACACCTCCCGCCGGAGGTTCCGCGTTCCAGCGCGGTGAGGATAGTCCGGCAGACCCTCGTTGCCGCCGGGATAGACATGAACGACCTCACCCGCTCCACCGAGAACCGCGAGGAGAAGCTGAGTTCCGAGATTGAACTCCGCGAGGGCAAGATAGAGGACCTACGCCAGCGGACCGACGAGACCGTCCGCGACCTCGAACGCCGCATCCGCGAGGCTCGTGAAGACCGCGACACCGGGGTGGCCGCCGAGGAACGCCGTATAGCGACCGCCCGCGACGGCCTCGAAGACGCGGAGCGTGTTCGGGACTTCTTCGACCTTCAACGAGGAGCGGACCCAGCTCGACCAGAGATGAGGGGTCCACTTGCCGATAACGACTACGATGATCGCGCCGACGACCGTTACCAGGCCGACGATTCTCTCTCGGAGGAGACGCAGGTCATAGACCGCTCCTCGATAGAGAACGACGACGACACTCGCATAATAAGTCGCCCCGAGGGGTTGTCCGACGACCGGAACGCTCGCCGGGAAGGTCCGGGCAGGAACGACTATTGAGCCTCCCCCGCCGTCTGGGTCGCTTCGCGCGGGGTTTCGTCGCGGGAGCCTCTAGTGGTTCCGGTAGTCCTCCGGACCTAGACCGCCCGAAACCCGGCTTCGAGGACTACCTGCGTACCAGCAAACGACGCAGCGAGAACCTCAAGGACGCGCTCGAGGTAGCGTGGCGGAGCGCCTACGAGGAATGGCGCCGGGCGGAAGAGAAGCGCATCCGGGAGGAGCAAGAAGAGGCCGAGCGAAGAGCGGCTGCCCAGCCCGAAACCGAGGCCCGGCGCCCGGACGACGGCCCCGGTTTCGGGGAGCGAATGCGGGAGAGGGTTCGGGACAGGGTCAGAGACGACTCGCAGCCGCCGTTCGCCATCAGAAAGTACCCGCCGGAGGTGCTGAGAGCTTATGATCGGCTGGGACTACTCCCCGGCGTGGAGGTCGCAGAGGTAGACCGCAAACGGCGAGAGATGGTCAAGAAGTTTCACCCCGACCGCTTCACCGACCCGGACAAGCGAATCCGGGCCGAACGGGTCACGGCGGAGATCAACGCCGCCTATGATCTGATCTCCCGACGCACGAAACGCCAGAGCGGATCGCTGTAGCGTTGGTCTTCTCCTATCCACGCCTTTCGTCGCCGTTCTGGCGGGCTAGCGGAAGAGTCGGAGAAGGAAACGGAATTCTCGGCTTCGTTGTGGATCAACCCTCTACGAGCTCGGCCTGAACGACGAGCCGCATGTCGAACTCCGGTATGGGGACGCAGCTTTGCAGGGAGACGATAGTCCTGCCCGCACGGTCGGGCTGGGTGACCCAGTAATCTTCGGGCCGGAGGGTCATTTCATCGAAGACCCGGAAGTCGTAGCTCTTACCGGAGGCATCGTCTATGGTTATGAGGTCTCCGGGTCGCAGCTCGTTGAGTTCGTAGAAGACGTAGGGAACTTTCGTCCCCTGATAGCCGAGCGTATGCCCGACAATGAAGGTGTTGGTCCCAGCCTCCCACGGAAGCCCGCTGCCGGACATCCTCAGTATCCCCTCTCGGTCGAGCTTCTGCTGCGTCGAGCCGGTCGGAACCGGGATGCCTTCGAGGCCGAGCTTCGGGACGCTCAGGGTCAGGGAGTCGGAGCCGCTGTTCGGAGCCGCTTCGGTGGGGCTCGGGGCGTCTTTCTGAGAGATGACCTCACCGTTGCCTTCGCCGAGGAGCCGGGTCGTTACCGGTGGCTCGGGGGTTTCCTCTTCGGGGATGGTCGAGGTTTCTTGTTCTGCGACGACGTTCTGTCCGGTGGTTTCGGTCGTCGGTTTGTTCGGAAGAAGGGTTACGGCGAGGGCGGCCAGCAGGAGCAGGCCCGCTGCGGCCAGATAGACCGATGAAGGTAATCCGAACATGCTCGTTCTCCGATTCGGCACGGGCCGGAGTATATCAGGGGGCGTTTGGCGACAGATAGCGATAGAATGCCTGTTATGCGGATAGCGGTGCTGATAGAAGAGTTCGGGGAGGCGCTGGCGGAGGACATCTCGACCAGCCCGCGCACGGCGGAGTTCTACCGGACGGACCTCCGGGACTTCGCGTGTTTCCTCTCGAACCGGGGTGTCGAAGACATGAACGGGGTCAAGGTCGGAGAGGTGATGGCTTTCAGGAACCATCTGCTCGAAGAGAACCGCAAACGCTTCACCGTCTACCGTAAGGACGCGGCGGTGAGGCGGTTTCTGGACTGGGTGAGGACTTCGACCGACGCGGGCTTCGACTACGACCCGATAGAGCCGATGCACCAGCCCCTCGACCAGAACATCGTAGCTCTGGACGACGAAGAGGCGAGGCAGCTGCTCTCGTTCCCGCTCACGGGGGTCTGGGACTTGCGGGATGCGGTCGTCATCCGGCTGATGCTCGAGAGCGGGGTTACGGTTGGTGAGATCCGGATTCTCCTGAAGGGCGACCTCGGCCCCGAAGCCGAGACAGTGCATCTCGGCGGCCCCGGCTCGCACCTCGCCCCACGCACCCTGCGCCTGACCCCGGAGACGACCCAGGTCATGAAGCGGTACCTCTCCGCGAGGAGCGACGAGACGCCGGAACTGGTGATCGGCCGCGCCGCCAAACCCGTCAAGACCTCCAAAGCCCTGCATACCGGCATCCTGAAACGCTGCGAGCAGACCGGGCTCTGGAACGTCTCCCCGATGGTACTCCGTCACACCTTCGCAGTCCGGTTGCTCAGAAAGGGCAAATCCCTGAACGAACTAAAGGAGGCGATGGGCGTCAGAGATACCTCGAACATCGCGGTTTACAGGAAGTTTGTCTGACGCCGAACCGGTGAGTAGTATTTCTTTCCCGTGTCCCGTTTGGTCGGCTCTATAGCAGCCGTCACAGCCGAACCACGACGGCGACCGGGCTTCTTCGTCCGAACTTCTTCATAGCATCTTGCAAGATCCCGCCCCTCCGACGAGCGCAGCGAGCCGCTACGCACCGGAGGAGGGAAACCTTTAGCCCGACTCCGTACTACAGCAATTTGCAGAAGAACTGATCCCTCGAAAATTCACGCTGTCTCTGTATCCTTCAGCGGCCCAACATCAGATGTTCGAGGCTCCGCGAAGCGGTAGATCAGTTGTTTCGAGAAGCGCTCT
>JBPCNU010000033.1:0-7269 GCA_051000975.1 Rubrobacter sp. | reverse complement strand
GAGGCTCACCCTCCCTCCGAAGCTCGAAGTAAGCAAGGGTGACGCTTGACCGAAGACGGAGAATCCTCAGGCGCTCCGGCGAGTGCCCCGGCGAACGACGCGCACCTGATCCAGCTGGTAAGAGGCGCGCTCGGTCGTGAGGATGTTACTGCGCAACGGGCCGCGCCTGAACGTGAGTTCCTGCGGGATGGTCGTCTCGCTGCACGGTTTCGTAGAAAACGCAGCGCACCGTGAACGCGCCGAAGAAGTCACGAGTTCCGTGCGAGGGGTCGAAGGGGTTATAAACAAGCTTCGCACCCCGTGAACCCCTGAACCCCCGTCGAAACTACTTTAGGATCACATCGTATCCAGAGATTGAGGTTGTAGTGCCCTCTGCGAGATGGCCTCAGTTTTGCGAGTCTCCGCATCGGGTACGCCAACCGACCAAGACGTGAACACGGAAGCTAGTGAGATATGGGAGGCGACGAATGCCATCTACCGGAAAGAAACTGAAGGGCGGCAAGCTCGCAAGCAAGGCCGGGGCGAAGGTCGGTCGCAAGCTAGCGCCGCACGCCGGAAAGACCGCCCTGAAGCTTGGCAAGGCCGAGATGAAGTTGATCCGGGCGGCGATGCGGAGCCGTGAGCCGCGCAGCAGCCGCTACCTGAAGTACGGTCTGTTCCTCACTGTCGGGCTCGCGCTCGGCGCGCTTATCAAGAACGTGAAGAAGTCCGAAGACTCGGAATTCGGGAGTTCTTCGGGGAGTTCCACGGCCTCGGACGGGCCTCCTTCGGGGAGTTCCACGGCCTCGGACGGGCCTCTAATCGGGGGCGGGGGCGGCTTTGTCTCCTCGACCGTTATACCGGAGCAGCAGGAAGACATCGAACAGACGATAAGGAGCGCGCTCGGACAGGACGACCGGACGAAGGACATCCCGAAGCCGAACGTTACCGTGAACGCGGGCGTCGCGGAACTCCGGGGCCCGGTCCCGAGCGAAGCGTCGAAGTCCGCGGCACAAGAAATAGCCTCCGGCATCGAAGGCGTCCGGGAGGTCAGGAACCTGCTGGTCGTCGTGTAGGTTCGCTGCGCCCTCCGACGGGTTGGCTCTTTTCGGGTCTGGCTAGAGTCAGACGAGAAAGCCGTCTCTGTGGCTCGAGGTCGTTTGTTGTGGTGACCGCCGTGAGGAACCGACGTGAACGACCTGTAGTAGAAGCCCCGCCAGAACCTACCGGCGGGGCTTCTACTTGTTTTCAGGCACCCCGGATCATGGCCAGGGTTTCGTCTCGGACGCGCTCCATCGTCGTCTCGTCGGTCGCTTCGACATTGAGGCGCAGGAGTGGTTCGGTGTTGGAGGGGCGAAGGTTGAACCACCAGTCGCCGGAGTCGATGGTGAGGCCGTCGAGGTGGTCAGTGTCGACGCCGCCGCGCTCCTCGTAGAAGTCCTCTATCCGTTGCATCGTGTGGCTTTGATCTTCTACTTCGGAGTTGATCTCACCACTGCGAACATACGGGTCTATCGGCTCCAGGAGGCTCGACAGCGGCTCGTCCTGCCTCGCTATCAGCTTCGCAGCTGTGAGCATCGCGATGAGGCCGGAGTCGGCGAAGTAGTTGTCACGAAAGTAGAAGTGGCCGGAGTGTTCGCCGCCGAAAGCCGCGTCGTTCTGGCGCATCTGAGGTTTGATAATCGAATGCCCGACCTGAGTACGAACGGCCCTGCCGCCGGACTTCTTCACGAGCTCCGGCAACGCCTTCGAGCAGATGACGTTGTAGAGGATGGTCGCTCCGGGTTCTTTTTCGAGTATGTTCCGGGCCACGAGCGCGGCGAGGATATCGCCGGAGACGGTTCGGCCCTTCTCGTCCACTATAAAGCAGCGGTCGGCGTCGCCATCGAAGGCGACCCCGAAGTCCGCGCCTTCGGCGACGACCCGCTCCTGTAGCTCGACCATGTTCTCCGGCTCGATGGGGTTGGGTGGGTGATTCGGAAACGAACCGTCGAGGGCGAAATACATCTGCACGATCTCGAACGGCAGCTTCTCGAAGACGGGCGGGAGCATCTTCCCGGCCATGCCGTTCCCGGCGTCCACGACGATCTTCAAGGGCTTCAGGCCCTCGGTGTCGATAAACGAGAGGCAGTGTCCGGCGTAGTCCTCGGTGATGTCCGTGATCTCGACGGAGCCGGGGAACTCGGCTACATCGGGGAGTTTGCCGGAGGCGATCATATCTCGTATCTCGAAGAGTCCTTCATCGCCGGAAAGCGCCTGCGCCTCTTCGCGGCAGAGCTTGAAACCGTTGTACTGCTTCGGGTTGTGGGAGGCCGTGATCATGGCCCCGGCGGGTTCTCCGAGATGCCCGACGGCGAAGTACATCGCGTCCGTTGAGATCATACCGAGGTCTAGTACGTCCGCGCCGGACTGCGTTACGCCCTCGACGAAGGCGTTTTGCAGGAGCTCGCCGGAGAGACGCATATCTCGACCGACTACGACCCGACTCCCGAAGAGTCGCAGGTGCCCGACGAAGGCTCGACCTATCTCCCGGGCCGTCTCTTCATCGAGTCCTCCCGGATAGACGCCTCGAATATCGTAGGCCTTGAAGATTGACTCGTCGATCATCGCTGATTCATCCCTCCCGGTACCTCAAGCATCTCATCTGACAAACAGTCGTACCTTAGCTTTTTACTCCCTGTAGTGCATGCTACCCTGCCTCCGAATATGGAGAACGAACCTCGCACTACCGGCCCGAACCTACTCGCCGGGGCCGCCGTACTTTACGGTACGCTTCTGCTCGCGGCCCTGATCTGGAGCTTCCTGCGTGGTCTGGAACTCTCTTTCTTCGGGGATGACGCTCGGTTCTCGGTAGCTCTGGGCCTGGTCGGGACGATCGGGCTGCTCACCCTCGGCTGGCTCGGCTCGGCGCTTCTGCCAGCGGCGAAGCAACTCGCGCAGGAGATGGCGGAAACCCTCGTGAACGGCACCGGAACCGGTGCGCTGATCCTGATCGCCTTGCTCTCCGGGGTGTGCGAGGAGGTCTTCTTTCGAGGGGTCTTGCAGCAGGAATTTGGGCTTGTAGCAGCCTCGCTGGTCTTCGGTCTGGTCCATTTCGTGCCGGAGCGACGCTTCTTTCTCTGGACCGTTTATGCGATCGTGGCCGGTTTCTTTCTCGGATGGCTCTACGAGGTCACGAATGGTCTTGCGGCCCCGGTAACGGCGCACGTCCTCAACAACGCCGTCGTGCTACTTTATTGGAGACACCGACTTGAGAAGAGCGTCCGGAGATCCGAAGATAGTACTTGACGTTCGTTCGAGCTTCGTCGTGACATAAAACCCCCGGGTTTGTCTTGAACGAGCATCCCGGGGAGCAGGTAATACGTAGAAAGTATCGGATACAATGGTGGAAACCGTTCAGGGTCGCGTCTCGAGCATGGCAGCCCGAAACGAACGCATCGGTTGAGGTTGGGACAAGCGATTCTCAGGCTCGCAAAAGTTTTATAGTGGTTACAGTACCGTGAGCCGGGAGCAGAGGAGAGACTTAGCACCATGCGAGTAGCGCAGGTAACGAACATAGTCCTGAACGTTATGAGCCTGGTGCTCGTGGTGGCCGGGCTTGGTCTCGTAGGGTCGTTCTTCTTCGGGACGCCCGTTTCCGGGACGGCCTCCGGGGCGGAGACCGCAACGGCCAACCCGAACGAGTTCAACGTTCCGGTCGTCGCGGAGCGCGACACCAGCGTCGAAGAACCCGCCGAGTCAGACCCGGAGAACGTGGTCGGGCAGGTGCCGGAGGACAAGACGCTCTCGCTTACCGTGCCTCAGATGTCGCGCATCGAGAATTCTCTGGTTCCATACGCCGCCGGCAACGACGAGGAGAGCCTGAGGAACTACGCTGGCATACACCTCGCCGGGAGCGGGTTTCCCTGGGAGAGAGAGGCCAACGTCTACATCGCCGGACACCGGCTCGGTTATCCAAACACCGAAAGTTTCCTGGCCTTCTTCGACCTGAACAAGCTGGAGAACGGAGATGAGGTAACGGTGTCGGACGCCAACGGCACGGACTACACTTACCGGGTCTTCCGGTCCTTCACGGTCTACCCGACCGACGTATCGGTAACGGAGCCCATAGAGGGGAAGAATATCCTGACCTTGCAGACCTGCACGTTGCCGGATTACACGAAGCGCTTGATCGTTCAGGCCGAGAAAGTAGAGACGATCTCGTAGTGCTTGGGTCTCCGTCGAGAAAGATCCACCGCAACCGCAGGCCCGCCAAGCGGCAGACAACCCCGCAGCTCACGAAGGGGAACATGCAGGTGCGGGTCGTTACGCTCGCGGTGCTCACGGCCCTCGTCTTTCTGGTTCTTGGGTCGAGGCTCTGGTACATGCAGGTACTCTCCGGGGACTCGTTCAACGAAGCCGCGCAGCAGACCCAGACGAGGGAGGTCAAGATCCCGGCTCAGCGCGGGGTCATCTACGACCGTGACCTCGACGTGCTGGCGTCGAACGTACCGGGTCTGAACGTAACGGTCGTGCCGGATGAGATCTCCCGCGAGAAAGTCCGCGAACTCGCCGAGATAGTCGGGGCGAACGTCGAGACCGTAACGGAGAACTATGATGAGGCGAAGATCTACGACCCGTACTCAGCGATGCTCGTCAAGGAGAACGCCGAAGAGAGCGACATCACCTACGTCAGCGAGCGTTCGGAGGAGTTCCCCGGCCTCGTCATCAACGACGACTGGGTGAGGAAATACCCCGAGGGGACCCTCGCCTCGCACGTTGTAGGCTACACGGGGGCCGTTACTCAGGAGGAGCTGGACCAGGAGAGGTTCAAGGGCATCTGGAACGACTCCGTGGTTGGAAAGACGGGCGTCGAGTACACCTACGAGGAGGAGCTTCGCGGCAAGGCCGGGAGTACGAGATACACCGTTGACGCGCTCGGGCGGGTCGTAACGGTCAGGAACGCCGACGGGACTCGCGCAGACGGAGGCTCCGAGATAGCCCCGGAGCTTCTAGCACCGAACGACGTTGAGGACCCGATCGCCGGTGGGAGCCTCGTCCTCACGCTCGATATCGAGCTTCAGCGGGCCGCCGAGGAAGAACTCGACGCAGCGATACTCCGGGCACAGCAGGAAGGGTACTCCGGCGAGGGCGGAGCGGTCGTCGCGATGGACCCGCGCGATGGTGAGATCCTCGCGATGGCGAGCCGACCGGACTTCGACCCGCAGTTGTTCGTCGGTGGGATCAACAGCGAGGATGAGATAGATGTCTTTGACTACCTGAACTCCGAGTCCTCGAACTCGCCTTTCACGAACCGGGCGATAGTCGGGGCGTATCCCGGTGCTTCGGCGTTCAAGGTCTTCACTGGGCTTGCGGGCTTTCTTCACGGGGTAGTGGATGCAAACACGACCGTTACGGACAACGGGGCGTGCTGGGCGCCGGCCTCGGCGCCGGGGGCATGCTGGTACTCGTGGAAGCAGACCTACGATGGCGAGGGGGCCACGCACGGAACGCAGAACTTCGCTCAGGCCGTCGCCGACTCCAACGACAAGTACTTCTATCAGGTTGCGGACTGGATCTGGCAGCAAACCGACGACGTCAACCTCCTCCCGGACTTCTACGAGCAGTTCGGTTTCGGGAGCACGACGGGGGTTGACCTCCCCGGCGAGACGGAGGGCCGCATCCCGACCAGAGAGTGGTTCGACTGGTTCAAGGAGGAAATAGGCAGCACCGACGACCGCCCGTGGGGGATAGCCGACTGGGTGAACATGTCTATCGGTCAGGGCGACGTACTGGTGAGCCCGGTCCAGATGGCCCAGGCCTACGCCGCCGTCGAGAACGGCGGAACCCTCGTGACACCGCACGTTGCGAAGGAGATCCGCAACCAGTTCGACAACAAGGTCCAGAAAGAATTCTCCCCCGAAGCCGAGGGCAAGGTGGAGTTCGATCCAGCGGCTCTGAGCGCGCTCACGGACGGCCTGCGCGGTGTGACCGGGCCGGAGGGAACGGCTGCTCCGGCCTTCGCCGACTCTGAACTCACCGTCCTCGGCAAGAGCGGCACGGGCGAGCGCGGTGACACTCAGGCTCCCGTCGCCTGGTTCACCGGATGGGCTGAAGGTCAGGACCGGCCGCTGGTCGTGGTCGTGATGCTCGAAGGCAGTGGCAGCAGCGAGGTTACGGCGGCCCCGGCGGTTCGGGGTGTACTGGAGGCCCACTACGGCGTTGAGTCCGGCGGTTCCCAGAGTGGCGCGGCAGCGGCGGCTTCGGACCCCGCAGCCTACGTTCAGTGAGCTTCTGATCCCCCCGAAACGATAGGGTATAGTTACGCGCCGTGAACGATATGCTTTTTACAGGTCTTCTGCTCTCGATACCGAGCCCGCCATCGCCGATCATTTTCGAGGCCGGGCCGTTTGCCCTGCGTTACTACGGACTCTGTATCGCGCTCGGCATCGCGGTCGGGACGTGGCTCACTTCCCGTGAGCTTGATCGGCGCGGCTACGATGGCGCGCTCGCCCTCGACTCGCTGCTCTTCCTGATCATCCCGGGGTTCATCGGGGCGCGTATCTACCACGTCGCAACGAACTACGGTGACTACGCTGCCGACCCGATACCCGGCGTCTTCGAGGTCTGGAACGGCGGTATAGCCATCTTCGGGGCCGTTGCGGGTGGCGCTCTAGGTGCTGCCTTTTTCTGCTGGTACCGGGGCATAAGCCTTCTCGACTTCGGGGACTCCGCCGCTCCGGGTTTGATCCTCGCCCAGGCTTTCGGACGCTGGGGTAACTACTTCAACCAGGAACTCTTCGGTCGCCCGACGGACCTCCCCTGGGCCATCCGCATCGCCCCCGAAAACCGCCCGCTCGGCTACGCCGACGCGACGACCTTCCACCCGACCTTCCTCTACGAATCTATTTTGAACGTCCTGATCTGCCTCGCCCTGCTCTACATCGCAAGGCGTTTCGTGGGCTGGCTCAGGGCCGGGGATATATTCATCATCTACGTCGCTCTCTACACCACCATCCGTGTCTTCATGGAGACGCTCCGCATCGACCCGGCCTTCCTCATCGGCGGCGAATTCCGGGGGAACCTGCTCGTCGCGGCCATACTCGCGCTCCTCGCCGCGATGACGCTCTTGATGCGACACGCTCGCCCAGCAAAAAGCTCGCCCCGGTAGAGGCAGAATTTCGCTGCACGCGATCTTCCTCTCTGATATAACTCGGACATCGGATGAAAAACTTTTTCGTCCAGGTTGGTATCTGTCGGGGACGTTGAGTTCGAGAGAGCGAGAGATTTGAGCGTAACGCGGGTCATAGG
>JBPCNU010000032.1:0-3921 GCA_051000975.1 Rubrobacter sp. | reverse complement strand
TCCTGAGGCCGTTGGAAGGTCGCGAAGACCTGCAAAAATGCCGCGAACGCTTCCGAAAACGACGCGAAGCCAAACGCGAGAACTCGAATCCCGACGACTGAGCCTCCCGGCGCAAAGCGGCGTTCACCCTACTCTGGCGGCGGTCTTCGGAGGGTCATCACCACCGCGTCGTCGTCGCCGTAGTAGCGAGGTCTGACACCGATTTCGTGAAATCCGAGGCTCTTGTAGAAGGCTCTCGCGCCAGGGTTCTTCGAGCGGACTTCCAGGGTCAAGAGCCGGGCCTCCGGGGAGCATTGACTCGCGGTTGCAATGAGGTCCCGGGCGAGGCCCCGACGGCGACGTTCCGGCAGGACGGCGATGGTCGTTACGTGTAGTTCGTCGAGGACGCGCTTGGCCCCGATCTGAGCAACTATCTCTCCCTCGCGCTCGGCGACGAGGTGTAGCCCGAGCGGGCTGGTCAGTTCGGACTTCCAGACTGTCGCGCTCCACGGTACGGGCAGGCACAACGCATCGAGGCGCATGACTTTATCGAGGTCGGACTCGCGCATCTCACGGATGACAACCCCCGCAGGCACTCCCCCTCAGCCTCCGAGCCAGGGGTTCAGGTCGCGCCGAACCTCCGCGTCCGGCTCGCGAACGTAGACGGGTGTGATCCCCTCCGCTCCGACAAACTCGGGCTTCACCGACAGGAGATGCCCCACCGCCGAGACCCGGTTCAGCGCGGACGAGTACGGCGGAATATCGCCGAGCGCGGAGAGGTCCTCCCGGTAGCGAACCGCTCCGTCCCCGACGATGAGCGGGTCTTCGTAGTTGGAGATTTCCGCCAGGAGTTGCTCCGGCTTGCCGCAGAATATGCTCTCCGGCGTGATGGTGTCGCGCGAGCTTTCTCCAGCGACGAACCGCCGGGCGAAGACCTCTCCGCGCCTTGCATCGAGAACGGCGAGGACTTCCGATCCTTCGGGGCGGGCATCGAGCGCGGGGGCTGCCAGCGCGGTGAGAGTGGAGTTGGCCATCAGGGACGCGCCGGAGCCGAGGGCAAGCGAGCGAGCGGTCGCACAGGCTATGCGAATACCAGTAAAGGCCCCCGGTCCGACCCCGACGACGATACCACCGACCTCCGAAAACTCCCTGCCGCCGAGCGAGAGCGCGGACTCCACCGCCCGGAGGAGCGTCTCGGAAGCCTCGGCTCCGGGCAGAGCGACCTCGCAGAACAGAACCCGCTCATCCCCCTCGACCTCACCGAGGGCAACGGTCGTTACCGGTGTAGAGGCGTCGAGGGCGAGGACTAGCATCGCGGCTCCGAGCCTGGACGGTTCGGGTACGAACGAGCCGCGACGCGCCGGGCGAGCGGTCCTTCTACCGTGAGGCTCCTGGTGGTTTCAGAGACGTGTTCGAAGGTGATCCCGCTCGGTTCCCGGAGAACTCCGGCGGCGGGTTCGGCCCACTCGATGAAGGTGATGCTCCGGGGCGTGAGGAATTCGTCGAGGTCGAGGGCATCCTCTACCGAAGACTCCCCGTCAAGACGGTACAGGTCGAGGTGGTTGATGACGACGGGTTCGCTGTTCGCTCGGCCTTCGTAAGAGCGGGCGAGTTGGTAGGTCGGGCTGGTCACGCGCTCCTTCACCTCAAGAGCGGCGCAGGCGGTGCGGGTGAAGGTTGTCTTCCCGGCCCCGACCTCACCGGAGAGTACGACTGCGTCACCAGACATGAGGTGTGCTGCGAGTTCGACGGCTACGGCTTCGAGTTCGTCCTGCGTGAGCGGATCAAAAACGAGCCGGCCTTTGGTCTGGTTCATGCGGTACATCGGTCTTTCAGAAGAGGCCCGGCTGGACGGGCTCGCGGGTCGCGTCGGGAGCGGAGATGACGTTGTGGGTTCCATAGGTGGCGGGGCGTTCGGAGTCGAGGAGGTCGGGGAGTCGGGAGAAGTCCGAGATCAGGAGCGCGCGGTCCGCCGGGACGTACAGCGCGTCTCGGAGCGAGAAGGTCGGGAGGACGTACCGGCCGTCGAGCGGAACCATGCGGCCCCGGAGCTTACGCAGCGGGTCTTTCTTCCCCGTGAGCAGCCGACTCGCCGTCTCACCGAGCGCGAGTACGATCTTCGGGTCTACCGCCGAGAGCTGGCTCATCAGATACCCCCGGCAACTGCTTAACTCCGCCGGCTTCGGGTGGCGCGGCGGCGAACCGGGCGGCAGGCACTTCACGAGCGTCGTGGTGTAGACCTTCTCTCTGGAGAGACCGATGGAGTCGAGGAGGCGTTCGAGAAGCAACCCGGACGCACCCCGAAAAGTCCTTCCCTCGCTGTCCTCGTTGAAGCCGGGCGACTCGCCGACGATAAAGAGCGAAGCGTTCAGCGGTCCTTCCCCGAAGATGACCTGCGAACGCGAGTGCCAGAGGGCGCACCGGGTGCAGGAGAGAGCCTCCTTCTGTGCCTCGGAGAACTCCAAGCGCCTAGAACTCCTCGCTCTCCGGCAGGATCATCCCGAGAACGATGTAGGCGGCGGCGACCATGATTATCGAGACGCCGGGCACGACGGCGGCGGCGAAGATGGTAACCATTCGGACCACGCTGGAATTCCAGCCGATCTTCCGCCCGATGCCCCCGCAGACCCCGAGCATCCAGCGGTCTCTTTTCGTTCTCTCGATGCCGAACATATTCATCCTCTCCGGTTGCCTAGAGTGCTCCGATTCTAGCATGACCGTTCGCCCGGCCTCGCCGCTGCTACCCCTGCCTAGAGCTCTCCGCGACCAGCGAGAGCGCTTCTTCCGTCGGGATGCCCCGCGCCGCCACGAGCCGCGCTTTCCCGGCCAGATAGCCGACTTCGGCCTCTGGCAGGTCTCCTTTGAAGGCGTTCTCCTGGGCGGACCCCTGAACGGCCTTTCTCACGGCTTCATAGTCAGGGTCGGGGTGAGGGCCGGACGCCCTCGAGGCTTCAAGGAAGTCGCGGCAGAGGTCGCGGTGGTTGCGGATGTGTTCTTCGGTGAGCTTCGGTCCCTGAGCGGCCATCCGGTCGGCCCAGGAGAGTACGGCGAGCTCTTCGGCGAACGGCCCCGCCGCCTCGATCAGTCGCTCCGGCGGGTAGTCGGTTCGCTCGTGGCGCATGAACCCTATTTTGAGGTGCAGCGCGGTGAGGGTGATTATCGCGTCGGCCTGAAGCGCGGAGACCCCGAGCTGCAGACAGACCGACCGGGCAAGTATCGCCCCCACCGTATCGTGCGCGACGAACACGACGCGGCCTCTGATCTCACCGCGCGTAACGGGCTTCGCTACGTCGTGCAAGAGCGCGGCGAGGAGGAGCGCGTCACGCCGTTCACCGTCGGGTATCTCGGCCCCGACGACCCGTTCGGAGAGTTCGTTCCCGGTGCGCTCGACGACCTCGAAGACGTGTCCGAGAGTGTCAAGGTGGTGGTACGGACTTTGCTCCACGCCCCGGGAGAGGCGAAGTTCCGGCACAAGGTTGAGGATCTCCTCGTGGTCGTCGGTGGCTACGAACGGTGGCCGGAGCCTCCGTAGCAGAGCCTCGGTCTTCGTCTCGTCCAAGTCCTTCGTGCTCTATCGGCGGCGGCGCGTGGCCTTGCGCTTGCTCTGGTTCGGGTTCGGTCTGCCCTTCAGAGGCCCGGACTCCCGCTCCTCATCGGCCCCACTGTCGCTCTTCCCGGACTTTCCCCTTGACCTTACCGAGGCGTCGCCGTACATCCGGCGGCGGCGGGAACGCTCGATGAAGGCGTAGACCAGGGTGAAAACGAAGAAGAACAGGACGGCGTTGATGAGCAGCGGAACCCAGTCGGCCGCGCCCTGAAGCCCGAAGGTCTCCGGCGAGACGGTGCTTAGGACGTACATCAGGACAAGGTATATGGCAACGACTATCGCCGCCCGCCTGAGAGCCCACCTCCAATCAAGATCCTGGAACATCTATACGAATC
>JBPCNU010000031.1:0-6998 GCA_051000975.1 Rubrobacter sp. | reverse complement strand
GTTCCGCTCACTCCCCTGATTGTCCGTGGTCTTGCTCATGCTGCTCCCAGTGATCCTAAAAGTTCAACACCTGTGGTCAACGCCTGTGGTCAACGCCTGCGGCTGGTAGTGCGGTGTAGGCTGCGGCTGCGGGCAAGCTCCATGCGGTATGCATCGCGCTTCCCCGTGCGGTACCAGATGTACGAGGTAAAGACCGCGAGGCCGGTGATCGTGACGAGGGCCGGGACGTGGCCGAAGATGCCGACGCTGAACGTCAGGGCAACCGACCAGAAAAGCCCCCAGATCGAGACCTCCATCATAAGCCGCCGGTCCTTGAGTGCGTGAATGAGTTCCTTCATATCAACCTCCCTGAGTAGAAGTTTCCGGGTTTTCTTCGTTTTCCTTGTGATGGTGGGTCTCCGTCTTGCCTCGGAAAAGGTAGTAGGCGACGGCATTGTAGGCGACCGTTACCGGGATCAGCGGCACGATGACGAAGAGCAGGAGCCAGGCCGAAGATTCCGGCGCGACGGCTTCCTGCATCGTTACGCCGGGCAGGATGACGTTCGGATATACCATCGCCAGGAATCCCCCCGCAAGCCCGACCGTGGCCAGAGCCGCGAGGCCTAGAGTCCTCAGGTCGTCCCGTCCGCCGAGCGTGAAATACGCCGCACCGAGCGCGGCGACCGCCAGGCCGAACGAGCCGAATATCAGGGCGTTCTCTACCGTAAAACCGCCCTCCAGCAACCCCTCCGCCGCCGGACTGTAGGCCAGCGTGAGGCCGACCGTAACGGCTGCCAGAGCGACTGCGACCGGAACAGACCGCTTACCCCACCGCCGCACCGAGGCGAGCAGCTCCCCCTCGGACTTGTAGACGAGCCAGCCCGCCCCGCTCACGGTGTAGAGAGCGGTCAGTAGTAATCCGGTCGCGAGGCTCAGAGGCGAGACGAAGTCGAAGGCGCCGCCGGTAAAGGTATCCTCGGAGAATGAAAGGCCGTCCATGAAAGCCCCGAGCGCAACGCCCTGGAAGAAGGCCGCTCCGAGCGATCCCAGCGCGAAGGAGTAGCCCCAGAGTAGGCTGTGACGGTCGTGCTGGACCTGGAACTCGAAGGCTATCCCCCGGAAGGTCAGGAAGACGAGCATCAGGATCAGCGGTATATAGAGCGCGGGTAGAACGACCCCGAAGACGAGCGGGAACCCGGCGAACAGGATCGCCCCTAGCAGCACGAGCCACGACTCGTTACCGTCCCAGACGGTTGCGATGGACTCCATCATCTCCTCCCGGCGTTCGCCGTCTCGCTCGAAGAGGGAGAGGACCCCGACCCCGAGGTCGAAGCCGTCGAGGACGGTGTAGAGGACGAGCGAGAGGGCCACGCAACCGAGCAGGATGTGCGGGATGTACGGCGCGAGCGCATCGAAGAAGTCAGAGAAGCCCATCATCCGACGGTCCGGCCCGCGTCGAGCCTGAAGTACGCCCGTCCGGCGGCCTCGTGGCGTCCGTATCCGGTCCCATGTCCGGCCCCGGCGTATTCCCGCTCTTCACGTTCGCCGGGCACTTCGAGGTCGGAGCCGCCACCATCGTCGTCCGTGTCGTCCACATCGAAGTCCGGTTCATCGTCGCCGTTGGAGGCATCTTCCGGCCCGGCCTTCATCGCCCTGACGAGGTAGTAGACGTAAGCTCCGAAGAGCGCGGCGTAGACGCCGAGTATGAGGGCGACGGAGAAGATAAGCGAGCCGGGGGCGAGGTTCGAGACCGTATCGCTGGTGGCGAGTTCGCCGTAGACGACCCAGGGCTGGCGTCCGACCTCGGAGGTGATCCAACCAGCGACGATGCCGATGACCCCGGCGGGGATGGCGAACATCGAGAGCCAGTGGAACCAGCGAGCCGTGTAGAGCTGACCTCGGACGCGCAGCACGACGCTTATCGCGGCGAGGACGACGATGGCCCCGGCGGAGGCGAGCATGATGCGGAAGCCGTAGAAGGTCCAGGTGATCGGGGGCAGCTCGTTATCCGAGAACTCGCTCATGCCACCGACCGGCTCGGAGAGCGCGAAATCGTGGTTGACGATGAGCGACCCGACGAACGGCACGCCGAACTGCACGATGTTCTCCTCGGCGTCGCGGTCCGGGATTACAAGGAGGTTCCAGCCCGTATTCGACGAGTCCCAGTTCCCCTCCATCGCGGCGAGCTTGGCGGGCTGATACTGCGATATAACGTCCTGCCCGAGCGCGTCACCCGTGTAGAGTTCGAGTGGCGCGAAGATGGCGAGGAAGCCGAGGCCGAGCGAGAAAGTCCGGCGGGCGAACTCGGTGTGTGTCCCGCGAATGAGATACCAGGCCCCGACGCCCGTAACGAGCAGCGCGGAGGAAAGAATCGTCGCGACCACCATGTGGACATAACGCAGGGGGAAAGCGGGGTTGAAGATCACGGCGAGCCAGTCCACCGGGACGAACTGACCGTTCAGCATCTCGAAGCCGGCCGGGGTCTGCATCCAGGAATTGGAGGACATGATCCAAGTCGTCGAGAGAAACGCCCCGAGAGCGACCATCGCCGTTGCGAACATGACTATCTTGCGCGAGAAGCGTCCCTCGCCGTAGATCATGATCCCGAGGAACGCGGCCTCCAGGAAGAACGCCGTAACGACTTCGAGGGCGAGCAGCGTCCCGACTATCGGGCCGGTTGCGTTGGCGAACGGCCCCCAGTTCAGACCGAACTGGAAGGTGAGCATGATCCCGGAGACGATCCCGAGACCGAACCCGATGGCGAACAGATTCCTGAAGAACCGGTAGATGCTCCGGTAAGCCGGGTTATCGGTCCTCATATACAGACCGTAGACGACGACGAGGAAGAGGCTCAACCCGACCGTAACAGCCGGGAATACCATGTGGAAGGCCGCCGTGAACGCGAACTGTAGCCTCGAAAGGTCGAGCATCGTCAGATCGAACATTCCCATCTCCTTCCGGTCTCTCGCCGGGTATCTGCTAAGTGATGGAAATATACGAAACGGAACTCAAGGGCCATTCATGCAAACGTCAAGAAGAGATCAAGGCTTGCGCAGACGTACTACGGAGGTGTTTTCGAAATCACAGAAGCCTCAAGCACGTCATCTCGACGAGCGAAAGACGACGCCCTCACACTACCGCGCCACCGCTACTCTTGCGTCCCGATGGGAGTTTGCCCCGACGGACGCAACGACGCCGGGAGACCGTCGGCGTAGGCCAGAGTGCGCGGCCGTGCGCGGGACTATTTTCACGCATGGCCGCGTCGAAAAGAAGGAGTGGCCTCTAGGCGAAGCCGGTTATGGCGACTATGGAGGGTTTGGGGATGCCGTCGCCGTCGTGGGGCCAGGTGCTGGAGGGGTTCTCCACGCTCTCGGACTCCTCGCCAGGGTGCTGGACGGCGAGGAAGAGGGTGCTGCCGTCCGGTGTGAAGGCCGGGCCGGTCATCTCGCACTCGACGGGACCGCTGGCGAATTGCGCCAGTTGCTCACCCATGATGGAGTCGTCGTTGATCGAGGGCATGACGAACATACCGTTGTTCTTGAAGGTTTCGTAGATTCCCTTGTTGTGCACGCTGGAGGACATGTCGGTGACCATCCAGAGGTGGTTGCGACGGTCGAAGGCAAGGTTGTCCGGGCTCGAGAAGCCAGTGTTCTGGCCTCCGGCGCCGAAAGTCTCGAAGGTGAACTCGGTCGCCTCCGGGTCGGCATCGGCCTCGAACATGCGGATGATCTGACCGTGGAAATTCCCGTGATTGGAGTTGTTGGTCAGCGCGGCGTAGATGGTGCCGTCGTCGGGATGCACCTCGATGTCCTCGCAGCGGTCAAGGGGCGTCCCTATCGGGGCCTCGGTCTCCGGGTCTTCGAGGGCGGCGGCTTCGGGCGTGCGGACGAGTATCTGAGCTTGGCTCGTGAAGTCGTTGTCGGCGAAGATTGGGTTGTTCTCGAAGTCCATCGCCACCCAGCGACCGTTGGCGAAGTCCGCGACGTAGAGCATCCCGTCCGCCAGAAGCTCCATGTTCGCAGCCCGGTTATTCGGGTCGTAGACGCCGCTGGAGATGAATTTGTAGATGCACTGATCAGGCTCGTCGTGGCCGGTGTAGGCGACGACCCGCCCGGAGGGGGCGACGTTGATGGCGACGTTCTCGTGCCGGACGCGTCCGAGCCAGGTGTGCTTGCGCGGTTTGGAGGATCTGTCGAACGGATCCACCTCGACCACCCAGCCGTAGTGCTCCGGGGGGAGCGCGTCGTCGCCGGCCCAGTCGGCGTCGTTCTGCAACTCGTCGTCCTCGGAGATGCCCTCGTCGTTGGTCGCCTCGCCGTAGTACCCTTGGAAGTTCTCCTCGCAGGAGAGGACCGTGTTCCAGGGGGTGACGCCGCCGCTACAATTGGCGAGCGTGCCGGTTACCTCGTCCTCGCCCTCCATCTTCATCTCCGGGGAACCGGCGGCGGGGCCGGTCACGCAGATGGGCGTGGTGGCGTCTATGCGGCGGTTGTAGTCGTCGTCTATGGCGAACTGCCAGACGCCGTGTTCGTCGCAGAGTACGCGCAGCACCGCGCCCCCGACGGCGGCCTTTTCGACGGCTATCTGCTCGGGGGTCCTTTTATCGTCCTCGTCGTCGGAGTCATCGAAGCCGGAGACCCACTTGGAGTCCACGTACTCGTGGTTAACGAAGAGCAGGCCGTCGTAGCTATTTCTTCCCCCTTCGAGGGCGTCTATCGGGAAGTACGCTATGTAGTCGTTGTTGTAGCCGAACTGCTGGCCGTCGGAGGTGATCTCCTCCCCCCAGCGACAGACGACGTTGTATTGGAAGCCCTCGGGCAGCACCAATTCGTCGGCGTCGGTCGCCTCTATCGGGTTGAAGAAAAGCTGCACGTGCCCGACGGAATCCTCCCGAAACGGGGTGGAAGCCCCGCCCGCGAACTGCTGCGCCGCAGCCTCTTTGCCGGTGAGGATGCCCGTGCTCCCCGCCGCGAGAGCCGCCGAACCGGCCCCGAGGTACGTCAGGAAGCTCCGGCGACTCAAGCCGGATTCTACGCTTGCATCCCTGTCGCGCTTGTCCTTCTTTATCCTCTGGACTTTACCTAAACCCCGTTGAAGCAAAGCTTTCCCCTTCGTGAGCCGTCTCGATGACGATGACTACACTAGCCTGAATAATGCGCGGTTGAGTTTCATCGACGTTTAATATACGTAAAAAGCAAATTAAGGCATGCCGCTCGGAACGCTGGTACTTACGAGTTTCCAGGTAGGGGTTGGTTCCTAAAATAGAGAGACCCGGCCTCCATATCGGAGAACCGGGGGTGGTCCGGGCCGCGTCCTGCGAAACCGCTAGTTGGCCTTCTCCTCCCGGTAGTCCTCGATATCCTCGAAGACCTCGTCCGGGAACTGAAGCTCGGAGTAGAGGTTCCCGGCGTCCGGGTCGTCAGCATCGAAGAAGTCGAAGTCCTGATCGGACTGCCACTCGATCAGCCGCTCGCGGCGTGGCGGGTTGTAGCCCCTCTCCTCGACCTGCTGCACGAGGGCACGGGCCTCCTTCTCCGTGCAGTCGGGGTCTTTCGCGAGGGTGTCCGCGAGCTCCCCGTTTTCGAGGAAATACCGCCCGACCATCGCGAAGACGAGCCTGCCGTAGTGACCGACGTCCTCACCGCCTTCGAGGCCCTCCAGGATGTTGCTCATCGTCTTGCTCTGCTTCAGGTCTTCTACCGGCATGCAATATCTCCTTCCGGATCTCCTCCGGGGTAGCTCTTTCGGGTAAAACTACGCCTGCTCGCGGAAAAGAACGTAAGAACGTTTACTGTCCACCGTTTACGAAACACCGCTCCCGGCCCGCCCGGCCTCTACCCACTCCCCTCCGAACCTGTCGAATAGCCAGAAACCCGACGAACCCGTCGAGAAGTCGAACTGCTGACCGGCGTAGACGAGCGCCTGCGTCAAGGCCCGGTCGAAGCCGACCTGCGAGACGCGCAGCGTGCCGTCCGAGGCCGGGAAAGCCTCCCGGAAATGATCCCACCCGTCCGCACCCCGGAAGATCCGACCAAACTCCACGTCCCCGACGCAGATCATAACCCCACCCGGGTTCAATCCCGGCTCGATGGGATGACGCTCACGGTTCTTCTCGCGGAAGTCGGCGAGCGTCTCTTCATGCAGTCCTTCGAGGTTCTCGCGGAGGAAGGTCAGCATCCTCGCCTCGTCAGAGGGCATCCCCAGGCCACCGCGAGTGTGCGACCGGACGACCTGCCCCTCGCCGACGGAGAGGAGCTTCAGGCAGGCTCCGAGAACTTCCCGTTCGTCTGTGAGGCTGCCATTTCGTCCGGCTTTCAGTTGGAGATAACCACCTTCATAGCGTCGTTGCTCGCAGCGTCCGAGAAGACATCACGGTCCTCCATAATGCCATTCGCAGGACGATATCGTCGCAGGACTGGATGCACGCGATGAGGGCTTTGTCCCCCCGGTCTTCACACTCTGGCCTCCGAACTCTACGATGGTTCCGGCAGCCTTGTGACCGAGCGTCCACCCCGAGTCAGCGGTCGGCACGTCGTCCTTCAGGATGTGCAGGTCCATGCCGCAGAGAGTCGTCGCGCCACTCCTGACGGTCATGTCACCTGCTCCTCTATGCCGAAATCCGACACCGACTCTACACCTTTTCTCCCGGCCCCTGATGAACTAAATCTTTTACGAATATCGTTCCCTTCGCTTCCCCGCTTGTCACTATATTACTTTGCGATTTTTCAGACAAGGTCGAGAGGGACGTCTCACGGTTTTCCGGCTTGAAATCGAGGTTTTGTTGGCGCCGGGTTCGGCCAGACGGCTGAGTTTTCGGGGGTGAGCAGTTCTCCGTTCGCTGTTCACCGCTCGCGATCTCGGCTCCGAACATCGTGCGCCGGATGGGTCATAATTCGGCGGTCGTCTCGCAGCGAAGACACGAGTTGCGGCAGGATCTCACCCGCCGGGCCGCGCAGAACGAAGTCCGCTCCCTCCGACAGGGAAGTCTCCTCCAGGTTGACCTCGACGATGACGGCCCC
>JBPCNU010000030.1:0-3170 GCA_051000975.1 Rubrobacter sp. | reverse complement strand
CGAGAATACCCTGGCAAGGAGGGCGAGCGAGAGGCTGTGCGGCGTCAGCTTGGGAGCTTCGTAGGTAAGATTTTCGAGAACGGTCGCGAAGAGAAGACTATTCCTTGAGCGAGGCCTCTGCATCCTGGGTAGATGCCAACGTACTGTTGCGCTTTCTGAGTGGTCAGCCGCCCGAGATGGCTGAGAGCGCGAGCCGGATCCTCGAGGAGGCGGAGCGCGGCGAGATCTCCCTGCGAGTCCACCCGGTGGTCGTGGCGGAGACGGTCTGGGTGCTCCAGTCCTTCTACGAATACTCTAGGGAGGAGATCGCCGGCTCTCTGGTTCCGCTCTTGACGGAGCACGGGCTCAAAGTCGAGGGTCCCCGGGTCGTGAGCCGGGCACTTGAGAGCATGGCCGCGAAGAACGTTGACTTCGCGGATGCGCTCCTCGCCGAGACCGGGAAAGCCCAGAACGAAGGCGTGACGTCCTTCGACGCCGACTTTAAAAAGCTCGGTGTAGAGTGGCGCGAACCTTGAAACTACCAATAGCCCGGCCTCACGGGTAGGGCTTTGAAGAAGCAAGACTTTAAAGTCGCTGTAGACCGGAGGAAGTTGGCAGCCGGCCTCGCCGCGGTTGGCCTAGAAGCGTGGCCGAAAACCCCCATGCGCTGACCGTTTGAGTACACTCCTCTTGTGAATCGACGAGGAGGTGCTTGCGATGTTCGGGAATCAATCGGACCTAGACGGCGCTCTGGTTCTTCGCCAGGATCGCACCGCTCAGCGTAGAGCAGCCGCGTCGTCAGGAGCATCCAGTGGCGGAGCGGTCTTTGGGGAGCGCCTCGGTTTGGCGGCAAGCTCGTAGGCTAGCGCAAGGGAGAGCAGCTTCGACTCCGCAAACGGGCGGCCTATCATCTCGAAACCCACCGGGATGTTCTCGTCGGAGAAGCCCGCCGGGAGGCAGATCGAAGGTAAGTCGGACTGGGCCGCGATGAGCGCGTTCGTCGGGAAGGTCAGCACGGTCCACTTCCAGTCGTCAAGCTCCTGGCGCGTGGGCGGCAGGACCTGCGAGTTCGGGAACAGGATGGCGTCCAGGCGATGTTCGGCCATGAGCTTCAGGATCTCGCGCCGAAACACCTCTCTTGCGGCGAGTCCTCTGTAGTAGTTCGGGTCGTCTTCCGGATTCTCGGGAGCGTTCTCGTGTATCTCTATGAAGAGGTCGAGGCGCGGATGAAACCGCTTCGTCTCGAAAAGTTCCGACACGGTGTGGTTTCCCGGCCTCGTAGATAGAAACTGGTCTATGTCGTAGCGGGACTGCGAAAGGTACAGGGACGTAACCCCTATATGATCGGCGAGACCCGGCAGCTCCACGGGGTCCACTATCGTGGCTCCGGCGGCTCTCAGGGCCTCGACCGCACCCTCGACCACGCCGGTGACCGCCGCACAGTCGGGGTCTTCCGGGTCGCCGAAGGCATCACGCAATACGCCGATGCGGGCGTCGCCGAGGTCAGCGGCCCCGAGGTTCTCTGCGTAGCCTCCGGGTTTGCCGTACTCGGAGGCGAGGGTGGCCGCGACCGTGAACGGATCTTCCGGGTCGTAGCCGACCATCGCGTCGAGGAGGATGGCCGTGTCGCGCACCGTGCGGGCCATCGGTCCGGCGGTGTCCTGAAATGTGACGAGCGGCGAGAGGCCCTTCCGGCTCACGAGCCCTGTGGTTGGACGCAGCCCGACCAGGTTGTTGAACGAGGCGGGGACGCGGATCGAACCACCGGTATCCTCGCCCACGCCGACGACGCCGAAATTCGCCGCTATACCAGCCCCCGTACCGCTGCTAGAGCCGCCCGGGTCGCGGTTCGTCGAGTACGGGTTCTTCGTTATCCCACCGGAGGAGGAGTAGGCAAACCAGGACGTCGCGAAATCCGGCAGGTTGGTCTTCGCGAGGATCACGGCCCCCGCGGCCTTGAGCCTTTTCACGACCGTCGCGTCCTCGCTCGGGACGTAGTCCGCGAAGGCCTCGGACCCGAAGGTCGTCGTGATGCCCGCCGTCTCGGCCTGATCCTTGACGAGGACCGGGATGCCGTGCAGAGGCCCGATAACGTCTCCCCGTTCCCACGCCCGGTCGAGCTCGTCGGCGGCCTCCAACGCGTGCGGGTTGACGGTGACGATCGCGTTCAGCTCCGGCCCCGCGCCGTCGTATTTCTCTATTCGCGCCAGGTACGCCTCTACAAGGGAGCGGCACGTCAATTGGCCGGAGCCGAAGGCGGCGTGTATTTCCTCAATGGTCGTCTCTTCGACCCTGAAAGGCATAGCGTCTCCCCCTTTTGTCTTGGCCGGAGTGATCTACGTGTCCACTAGAATGACATAGAGACACTGGAACCGCCAGCTATAACTTTCAGGGGACGAAACTACATCCCGCGCATGGACGACTGCGTCGACCTCTTCGTAGCCCCGAAGCCCAGGAGAGCAAGGGTATAGCTACCAGAGGAGGCCTCTCCAAAACCTACGAGTCCGGATTCAGGGACACCCAGTTTTAGCGTCCTTGATCGCCTCCCACACCTTCATCGGGCTTGCGGGCATGTCCAGGTGCGTCACGCCGAGGTGCGAGAGGGCGTCTATGACGGCATTCATCACCGCCGGGGAGGAGCCTATCGCCCCGGATTCCCCTATTCCCTTCACGCCCATCGGGTTCGTCGGGGAGGGGGTTACGGTCTGCTCCAGGGTGAAGTTCGGCAGCTCGGGTGCGCCGGGGAACATGTAATCCAGCAACGTCGAGGTTATGGGGTTGCCGTTCTCATCGTAGACGGCCTCCTCGTAGAGCGCCTGCCCGATGCCCTGGGCGATGCCGCCGTGTAGCTGCCCGTTGACTATCTGGGGGTTCACTATCGGGCCACAGTCGTCTACCGCGAAGAAGTTCGGGATGGTGACCTTCCCCGTCTCCGTGTCCACCTCGACGACGCAGACGTGCGTACCGAACGGCCAGGTGAAGTTCGGCGGGTCGAAGTGGCTGTCTGCGGTGAGGTTCGGCTCCATCCCTTCGGGCAGGTTCACCCCGAGGAATGCTTCACCCGCTATCTCCTGGATCGTGATCCCCTGCTCCGGCGATCCGGCGACGCTGAACCTGCCGCCCTCGAACTCGATGTCGCCCTCGGCGGCCTCCAGCATGTGGGCCGCTATCTTCTTCGCCTTGTCTATGAC
>JBPCNU010000029.1:0-16777 GCA_051000975.1 Rubrobacter sp. | reverse complement strand
CCGTCTCGATCGCGCCGCTCGCCCCGAGCGAGTGTCCGAGGGTGGACTTCGTGCCGCTCACCCGGACGTTCGGGTTGATGCGGGCCATCGCGTGCGACTCCGGGCCGTCCCCGGCGGGTGTTCCGGGGCCGTGCGGGTTTATGTAGCCGATACGCGAGCCGTCTAGTCCCGCGCCGTCCACCGCGAGTTTCATCGCCCGGTAGATGCCGCGCCCTTCGGGGTCGGGGTCGGTGATGTTGTGTGCGTCGGTGGAGAGTCCGACGCCGGTTATCTTCGCGTATGGTTCTACACCGCGCCGGGCTACGGATTCCTCGCTCTCGAGGATGATCATCGCCGAGCCTTCGGCGACGACGAAGCCGGAGTGGTCTGCGTCGAAGGGGCGGCAGGCCTCTTCCGGTGCGTCGTTATTGCGGCTCATCGCCCTCATCGCGATAAACCCGGCGACGATGGTCGGGGTGAGGGGAGCCTCGGAGGCGCCGCAGATCACGATATCCGCGTCACCCCGACGGATGAGGTCGTAGCCGAGGCCCATCGCGTCGGTGCCGCAGGCGCAGGCGAGCGCGGGGGCCACGGACGGTCCCCGAACCCCGAGCATGATCCCAACGTTCGCCGCTCCGGAATTGGGCATTATCTTTGTAACCGCGAACGGCCCGACCCTCGTCGGACCTTTCGCGTCGAGCGTCATCTGGGTCTCCTCCATACTCCCGACCCCGCCGAGTCCCGTCCCGAGGATGAGACCGACCCGCTCCGGCGTGGACTCCAGAAAGCCCCACGCCCCGGCGTCCTCGAGGGCCAGTTTGGCGGATGCGAGGCCGAGTTGAGTGAAGCGGTCTACCCGGGAGATAGCCTTCTTCTCTACAAAGTCCCTGGGGTCGAAATCGTTGCACTCACAGGCGATGCGGATGGCGAAGTCCGAGGCATCGAAGTGGGTTATGGGGGCTGCGCCGCTCTTCCCGGCGAGCATCGCGTCCCAGAAAGTCTCCCTCCCGATCCCGACGGGGCTCACGACCCCCAGCCCGGTTATATACGCAACGTGGCGACCGTTCTCCATCTCGCTCCCTCGAAAAATCCGAAAAGTTCTGCCCTGAGCCAACTCATGAAATCCACTCGTGGAATCCACAGGGCCGGCCCGCAGCCATCTGGCATATTAGCATCGTCATACCGACCTGACCCGCAAGGCCGATCTGCGGAGAGTTCGGTGGTCTCTATCCCGGACGAACCGCGCCGGGTAGAGAGAAGGCCGGCTTCGGGGTGCGAGTGTACGCCGAATCTGCCGAGGATGTTGACGGTGTGGAGACATTCGGTGCTGAGGGAAACGTTGAGTCTGGTGGAGATCTCACCCTTGCCATCGCGCTCTGATTCGCGTTTCATATGGCCCTCCGAAGCCGGGCTTCGCCGAGCCGATCTCCGTCGAAGAACGAAAACCAATCACATCCCCTCCCGGGCGCGGGGTATATAACTCAGGTGAGGACTAGAATGTGCGATTTGTAAGCGATCTAGAGTGGTATTTCGGTGTTCGAAGCGTAGCCGAAAGGTGCGACTGAATATCTCTTAGGGTGAGCGGAGGCTCTGGATGAGGCTTGACGATACTTTCTGGAACGGGGCTTGAGGCTGTGGGGGTTGCCCTGGGCTTGCTCGACGCCCTCGACCCGGCGGTCTTCTACATCGCGAGCGCGCTCTTCGCGCTGACGTTCGTGCTCGGGGTTCTGGTGCAGTCGGGGTATGTGAGGACGCGGAGTTTCAGGTGGGTTCACCATGCCCTGTTCTTCTTGGTCGCGGCTTCGGCGGGGCTTGCGGCGCTCGTCGGGGTCCTGTCGGGCGAGGGTTACGGGGTGGCCTTGATCCCGGCCCTGGGGATCTACCTCGTGCTGCCCAGGGTCCGCGCCGGGACGCTCGGGCATGGAATCCTGGCGGTCGCGGCCCTGGTCTTCTACGCAACCGGACTGATGCTGATATCCCGGTAAAATCTCTTCAGCCGGAGTCGCTTCGGGTCTCCGGCAGGTCAAAGGCAGGAAGAATGGGAGGACGCTAGCTTGGAATTCTTCGACGTCGTGAAGGGGCGCAGGACTACGAACGGCCCGTTTCTGCCGGATGCGGTCTCGCCGGAGGACCAGCGGACGCTCGTCGAGGCGGCCTCGATGGCCCCGTCGCACTTCAATAGCCAGCCGTGGCGGTTCGTGCTGGTAGACGAGCGGGCCAAGATCGAAGAAGTAGCGGCGATAAGCGGCCAGAGCATGACCCGCCTGATGGAAGAGGGAACTTTCTGGAAACGTTACCGACCGTATTTCCGCTTCTCCGAACGCGAGATGGCCGAGCGTGGTGACGGCATCTTCATCGACCAGATGCCCGCCGCGCTCAAGCCGTTTCGCAAGCAACTGTTTTCGAGCGCGGGGCAGCAGATAATGAACCGGCTCGGCGTCCCGAGGACGCTTGGCGAGGACAACCGAAAGCTCGTGGCGAACTCCCCGCTCCTGCTCGCCGTCCTGCTCGACCGGAACGAGTACCGTCCGGAGGCGCTCTCGGGGTTCTACTCCGTCTTCGGGATGGGGGCGGCGGTCGAGAACATTTGGCTAGCGACGGTGGAGCTCGGGATGGGGATACAGTTCGTCTCGACGCCGATGGAGATCCCGGAGAACTGGCAGAAGATCGAACGCCTCCTGAACGTCCCGGACAGCCTCGCTCTGATGGCCGTCTACCGGCTCGGATACGTCCCGAAGGACCGCAAACGCCCGACTATCGACTGGCAGAGCCGCCAGAGAAAACGGCTCTCGCAGTACGTCTTCCGAAACTCCTGTGCCGTACCGGAGGACGACGGGATCGGGGTGAGCGAGGCTTGAACGACGCGCCGCACATCCTCTCCGTAGCGAGCGCGGTCCCGCCGCACCGCATCGAGCAAGCGCGGGTGAAGGACTTCGCCCGCTCGATGTTCGGCGGTTCGCACCGCGACATAGAACGCCTCATGCCGCTCTTCGACAACGTCCACGTCGAGGGACGGAACTTCTGCGTCCCGCTCGAATGGTTCGACGAGGCGCACACCTTCCCGGAACGCAACGACCTCTACGTCAGGAACGCCCTGGAACTCTCGGAGAAGGCGGCGAGGCGGGCGATGGACCGCGCCGGGACGAACCCGGAAGACATCGGGGCCATTTTCTTTGTCTCGACGACCGGGTTCGCCACGCCGTCGCTGGACTCGACGCTTATCTTTGCGCTCGGCCTGCCGGAGCAGACGCGGCGCGTACCGGTCTGGGGACTCGGTTGTGCTGGTGGCGCGGCAGGACTCGCCCTCGCCGCCGATCACGCGAAGCTCTACCCCGAGAAAGCCGCACTGCTCATCACGGTCGAACTCGCCGGCCTGACCTTCCAGAGGAATGACCCGTCGAAGGCGAACCTTATCTCCACAAGCCTCTTCGCCGACGGGGCGGCGGCGGTCGTGATCGGGTCTGGGCGGAGCGGGGGAGACGCCGGGGCGAAGCCGGAGATCCTCGGTTCGCGGAGCACGACGTGGCCCGGCACCGAGGACGTGATGGGCTGGAACCTCATCGAAACGGGTCTGAAGGTGGAGCTGTCGAAGGACGTGCCGAAGATCGTCCGCGAAAAATTCCGCGACGACCTCGCCGGGGCTTGCGAATCGTTCGGGCTGGGCATCGAAGAACTCGCGCATTTCGTACTGCATCCCGGCGGGGCAAAGGTGCTCGACGCCTTCGAGGAGATACTGGGGATGGAGCGAGGCGCACTCGTCCACTCGCGGGGCGTGCTGCGGTATCACGGCAACATGTCCGCCCCGACCGTGCTGTTTATCCTCGAACGCTTCTTGTCGGGTGGCGAATTCAGACCGGGAGACCTCGGCGTGCTCTCCGCGATGGGACCGGGCTTCTCAGCTGAACACGTCTTCTTCCGGTGCTGATGGTTCTGCTCGTCGTGGTCGTCCTGCTCGTCGCAGGGCAGCGGTTCCTCGAACTGCGGCTCTCGAAGAAGAACGAGCGGAAGCTTCGTAACCGGGGTGCGCTCGAATACGGGCGCGGACATTACCCGTTCATGGTCGCGCTTCACTCGCTGTGGCTCGTCTCGATGCTCTTGGAGGGGCTGCTTCGCGGCCCGGAGTTTCACGGCTTCTGGCTCGGGCTTTTCCTGATCGTCCAGCCGTTGCGGTACTGGGCGATCCTTTCTCTAGGCGACCGCTGGAACACGAGGATACTCGTCGTGCCGGACGAGCGGCTCGTGCGGCGCGGGCCGTACAGGTACTTGCCTCACCCGAACTACGTGGTCGTCGTGGTCGAGATACTGGCTTTGCCGCTGGTCTTCGGCTGCTGGATGACGGCCCTCGTCTTCACGCTGCTGAACGCCGCCCTGCTCTACGTTCGCATCAGCGAAGAGAACCGCGCCCTGAGCGGAAGTCCTCGTCGCTAGACCGCCTCATCGCGTAACATTGCCCGAAGACCAGAAAGACTGACAAATCGGGAGACGATCATGCTCGACCTCACGTTTATCCGCGAGAACGTCGATGCTATAAAGGAGAATTGCAGAAACCGCTACGTACACGCCGACGTTGACGCCGTAGTGAAACTCGCCGACCGCCGCTCGGCCCTCATCACCGAGATGAACGAACTTCGCCAGAAGCAGAACGACATGGCGAAGGGCATAGGCCGCGAGAAAGACCCTGACGCTCGCCAAAGGCTGATAGAAGAGTCGCGGGCGTTCAAGGAGAGCGTGCCGCAGAAAGAGTCGGAGCTTGCCGAGGTCGAGGCGCGGCTCTACGAGGAGCAACTCAACATCCCGAACATGACCCATCCCGACTCGCCCATCGGCCGGGACGACTCGGAGAACGTCGAGATAGACCGCCGGGGCGAGCATCCGGCGTTCGACTTCGAAGTGAAGGACCACGTGGAACTCGGTGAGTCGCTCGGCATAATTGACTTCGACGCGGGGGCGAAGACGACCGGGAGCAAGTTCTACTTTCTGCGCGGCGACGCGGTCCTTTTGGAGCTCGGTCTCGTGCGGTACGCGCTCGACAGGATCACCCCTCACGGCTACACCCCGACCATCACCCCCGACCTCGCTCGCGACGAGATGCTGGTCGGGACAGGGTTCATACCGCGCGGGCCGGAGGCTCAGATCTACTCGATAGAGGACACCGACCTCTCGATGATCGCGACCGCCGAGATAACGCTGGCGGGCTCGCTTTCGGATGAGATCCTCGATGAAGCCGAGCTGCCGGTAAAACTCGCCGGTCTCTCACATTGCTTCCGCACCGAGGTCGGGGCACACGGTCGCGCCAGTCGCGGCCGCTACCGGGTCCACCAGTTCACGAAGGTCGAGATGTTCGCCTTCACGACGCCCGAGAAGTCCGAGGAGACCCACGAGGAGATGCGGGCCATCGAGGAGGACATCTTCCAGGGCCTCGACATCCCGTACCGGGTCGTTGATATCTGCACCGGCGACCTCGGCGGGGCGGCGTACCGCAAGTACGACCTCGAAGCGTGGATGCCCGGTCGCGGCGAGGCCGGGGAGTTCGGGGAGGTAACGAGTACGTCCAACACGACGGATTACCAGGCCCGGCGGCTTAAGATCCGCTACAGAAAAGAAGGCGGGCGTCCGCAGCTCCTTCACACCCTGAACGGGACCGCGCTGGCGGCGAGCCGGGCCATGATCGCGCTGATGGAGAACCACCAGCAGGCGGACGGGACGATCAAGCTCCCCGAGAACCTCGTCCCCTACGTCGGCAAGCCCAAGCTGGAGCCGGTCGCGCGGTGAGCGGAGGCCGGGAGCAGGTCGGAGTGAGGGAGCTGCGACAGAACCTGAGCAAGTACCTCGAACGGGTCCGGGCCGGGGAGGCTTTCGAAGTGACGGAGCGGAACCGGCCGGTCGCCGTCCTCGCGCCGCTACCGGGTGAGACGACTGCGACAGGGAGGCTCGTCGCCGCCGGACGCGCCACCGCCCCGACCTCGGACCTGCTCGGCGTACCGCTCCCGGAGGAGTCGTAGTTGGACGGATTGCTCCTCTACCTCGACCCGACGGCGATCGTGAAGCTCGTGGTCGAAGCCTCGGAGACGGAGGCGCTCCGGGAAGAGCTCGTCCGCTGGCCGGAGCGCGCTACGAGCCGTCTCTCCGTCGCGGAGGTCGTGCGCGAGGCGCGGCTTCACTCGGAGGGGGCGGCGGGCATCGCCCGTAAGGTTCTCTCCGGCCTCGCGCTCGTGAACGTGGATGCGGAGGTTCTGGAACTCGCCGCCGACCTCGACGTGCCGAGCTTGCCGGGCTTGCCGACGCTCGACGTCATCCACCTTGCGACCGCGCTCTCGCTCTCGCTCTCGGGTGACCTCGGCGCGTTCGTCAGCTATGGTGGTCGGATGCTACTCGCCGCCGACGCAGCCGGGCTGAACGTACTCGTACCGGGGGCTTCTCCGTGAACGCCGTTTCGAGGGTGAGCGACTTCGCCGGAAGGTACTTCGCGCTGCTCGTCATCGGCGGGGCGGTGGTGGCGTTCTTCGTGCCGGCTCTGGCTGGGATCACGTCCTACATCAACATCCTGCTCGGGGTCGTGATGTTTGGGATGGGCCTGACGCTCTCGCTGGAGGACTTCGCGCGCGTCTTTAGCAGGCCGAAGCACATCGCGGTCGGGGTGGCGGCGCAGTTTACGGTGATGCCGCTCGTCGCGTTCGGGCTCGCCGTCGGGCTGAACCTGCCGCCGGAGCTTGCGGTGGGGGTGATCCTGCTAGGCTGCTGCCCCGGCGGGACGGCCTCGAACGTCATAACGTACCTGGCGCGCGGCGATGTTGCCCTCTCCGTCTCCCTGACGAGCGTCTCGACGGTGCTGGCCCCGCTCCTCACGCCGCTCCTGATGCTCCTGCTCGCCGGACGCTGGCTGCCGATAGACGCGGGCGCGCTGTTTGTCTCCATCGTGCAGGTCGTCCTAGTCCCGGTTATCCTCGGCGTCGTAGTCAATACTTTTCTCGGCGGTTTCGTGCGGCGGGTCCGGCCCGCGCTGCCGCTCGTCTCGGTCTCTTTTATCGTGATCATCGTCATGGGCGTCGTCGCCGCGAGCTCCGAGAATATCCTGACGGTCGGGCCGCTCGTGCTTCTGCTCGTCGTTGTTCACAACTCGTTTGGGCTCGCGCTCGGCTACTTTCTGGCCCGCCTCGCGGGGGTCGGTGTGGCGCAGCGGCGGGCCGTTTCGTTCGAGGTCGGGATGCAGAACTCGGGGCTCGCCGCTGCGCTCGCGACTACGTACTTCGGCGGGGTGGCCGCGCTGCCGGGGGCGATCTTCAGCGTCTGGCACAACATAAGCGGGCCGCTGCTCGCTACGTACTGGAGCCGGCGCCCGGTCGAGGACTCACGACCGGAGAAGGGGTAGTCGGGGTCTGGCTATCCCGTAATCCCGAAGCATCTATACTCTGCGTTCCATACATTCATAAACCGGAAGGACGACCCGTGACCGAAGCCGTCGAGAAGCTGACGAAGAAGAGCGAGGACGCGAGCAAGTGGTACCTGCAGCTCGTGCGCATGGCGAAGCTCGCGGATTACGGTCCCGTGCGCGGCACGTTCGCCATAAGACCCTACGGATACGAAATATGGGAACGAATACAGGCCGACCTCGACGCCCGATTCAAGGCGACGGGTCACAAGAACGCCGCGTTCCCGCTCCTCATCCCCGAGAATCTCCTGAAGAAAGAGGCCGAGGTCGTCGAAGCCTTCGACCCGGAGCTCGCGTGGGTAACCATCGGTGGGCGGGAGGAACTCGAAGAGCGGCTCGCGGTGCGTCCGACGAGTGAGTCGATCATCTGCGACTTCTACAAGAACTGGATCCACTCTTACCGTGACCTCCCCGTCCTTATCAACCAGTGGGGGAACGTGATGCGCTGGGAGAAGGTTACCCGCCCGTTCCTGCGCTCCTCGGAGTTCCTCTGGCAGGAAGGCCACACGGTGCACGCGACCGCCGCCGAGGCCCGCGAGGAAACCCTCCAGATGCTCAACGTCTATCAGGACTGCTTCCACGAGACGCTCGCCATCCCCGTCCTGACCGGGATGAAGAGCCCGTCCGAGCGGTTTCCCGGTGCGATCGAGACCTTCACCTGCGAGGGTCTGATGGGCGACGGGCGTGCCTTGCAGGCGGCGACCAGCCACGACCTTGGGCAGAACTTCTCGACCGCCTTCGACATCACGTTCCTGGACGAGAATCAGGAGCGAGTGCATCCGTATCAGACGAGCTGGGGCTTCTCCACGAGGGTTATCGGGGCCATGATCCTCGTCCACGGCGACGACCGAGGGCTGAAGATGCCCCCGAAGATAGCCCCGACCGAGGCGGTCATAGTGCCGATCTGGCGCGGCAAGAACAAACCCGAAGTGAAAGGGGAAGCTGAGAAACTCTTCGCCGAGCTGAAAGAAGCTGGCTTCCGCATGGAGGCCGATTTAGATGAGGAGCACTCGCCCGGCTGGAAGTTCAACGAGCACGAGCTTCGGGGCGTCCCCGTCAGGATCGAGATCGGCCCCAAAGACATCGAGAAGAACCAGGCCGTCCTCGTCCGGCGCGATACCGGCGAGAAGGAGTTCGTGCCGCGCTCGGGGCTGGCCGACCGGCTGCGGGAGCTTATGGAGATCATTCAGGAAGACATGCTCCGGGAGGCTTCGGCCTTCCGCCACGAGAACACCCGCAACGCCGAGACCTACGACGAGTTCAAGGAGATCATCGCGGAGAAGCGCGGCTTCGTCGTCGCCCCCTGGGACGGCACGGAGGAGACGGAGCAGAAGATAAAGGAAGACACGAAGGCGACCATCCGGCTCCTGCCGTTCGAGCGTCAGGAAGGCAAAGACCTCGTAAGCGGCAAGCCGGGCAGGACAGCCATCTTCGCGAGAGCCTACTAGTGCCGGGTTTCGTAGTCGTACCGGAAAGCCGTATTTACCGCTATTCACCTTGACGAAGTACTCCCTGCTGCGATAGCATCCAACCCTAGCGCAGACTCGCATCGAGAGCGGTGGAGGGAACTGGCCCTTCGATACCGCGGCAACCGGCGGCAGCATCAGCTACAAGGTGCCAATTCCAGCGGGGAGTGAGCAACGCCCCGAAAGATGTGGAGAGCCTGAGACGGCCTCTTCTTTAGAAGCGGGTTGCGCGAGTGGGTCACCCGGTCTGACGACCGTGGACCCGTAGCGTTGAACTCGACGACCTGAGCTACGCAGAGTGGCTCTTTAGAAGGAGGCTGTATTACTTCTGAGTATGACACTAGACTGTGGGGCCGGGGCTAACTCGCTCCCGGCCCGCTCCGGGCTGAAATCTCAGCGCATCGGCCTCTTCGAGCCGGAACTCGGCGGCCACCTCGATGACGTTCACCTCGCCTACGAAACCTGGGGCGAGCCGAACGCCTCGAAGACGAACACCGTCCTTATAGTCCACGCCCTGACCGGTGATTCGCGGGCGGCGGGCGGGCCGACTGCCGAACACCGGCGCGGCGGCTGGTGGAGTGAGGTTGTAGGACCCGGAAAACCCATAGACACCGACGAATACTTCGTCATATGCTCGAACGTCCTGGGGGGTTGCTCCGGCTCGACGGGGCCTGCCTCCGTTGATTCTGCGACGGGAAGACCCTACGGGATGCGCTTCCCCACCGTCACCATTCGGGACATGGTCCGGGCCCAGAAGCGGCTGCTCGGGGAGCTTGGCATCGAAGGCCTCGCCCTCGTCATCGGGGGTTCCATCGGCGGGCAGCAGGCCCTCGAATGGGCGGTGGAGTTTCCGGACTTCGCGGAGAAGGTGGCGGTCGTTGCGGCGACGAGCTACCTCGGGTCGCAGGGGATCGGGATGAGCGAGATCGGCCGCCGCGCCATCACCGCCGACCCGAACTGGCAGAACGGCGACTACTACGGAACGGACAAAACCCCCGACAACGGCCTCGCCCTCGCTCGTATGGCCGGGATGATGACGTACCAGTCGGCTGCCGGGCAGTGGGAGCGTTTCGGTCGCACGCCCGCCACGAGGGGGCAGCACACAGAAAACCCCGGCGGAACCTTCGACGTGGAGTGCTACCTCCAGTATCAGGGGAGCGACCTCGCCCGCAGGTTCGACGCGAACTCGTACCTGTACCTGCTGCGGGCGATGGACCTCTACGACGCGGGTGCGGGGTACGGGTCTCTGGAGGAGGCCTACTCGCGGGTCGAGGCAGAGGTGCTCTTCGTCGGCATCCCGTCGGACTGGCTGTTTCCGGCGGACGAGGTAAAGGCGACGGCCCGCTGTATGAGGGACGCTGGGGCAAGCGTCCACTACACGGAGATAAACACGAACAGCGGCCACGACGCATTCCTGAAAGACTGGGATGAGCTGCGGGCGGCCATCGGGCCGTTCGTAAACGGAAACTGAACTGGGATTCGAGGAGGAGAGTACGATGACCGAACTCAACGAGCAGGAAGTACAGGAGCGGCAGTACGGATTCGAGACGCTGTCGCTGCACGCGGGTCAGGAGGTTGACTCGGCGACAACGGCCCGGGCGGTGCCGATCTACCAGTCCACATCTTACGTCTTCCGCGACACCGACCACGCCGCCGCGCTCTTCTCCCTCGCGGAGCCGGGGAACATCTACACCCGCATCATGAACCCGACGACCGACGGCTTCGAGAAGCGGGTCGCCGCGCTCGAAGGCGGCGTCGGCGCGCTCGCAGTGGCCTCCGGGCAGGCCGCCGAGACGCTCGCTATCCTGAACCTCGCCGGTGCGGGGGATGAGATAGTCTCCTCCGCCGGGCTGTACGGCGGGACGTACAACCTCTTTCACTACACGTTGCCGAAGGTCGGGATAGACGTGAAGTTCGTTGACGGCACGGACCCGGAGGCGTTCCGGGCCGCCATAACGGACAAGACAAAGGCCCTCTACGCCGAGACGGTCGGGAACCCGGCCCTGAACACTCTGGACATCGAGGCGGTAGCGGCGGTCGCGCACGAGAACGGCTTGCCGCTTATCGTGGACAACACCATGCCTTCGCCCTACCTTATAAACCCCCTCGCTCACGGCGCGGATATCGTCGTGCACTCGGCGACGAAGTTTATCGGCGGTCACGGCACGTCCATCGGCGGGGTCATAGTGGACGGCGGCAGGTTCGCCTGGGATTCCGGGCGCTTCCGGGAGTTCACCGAACCAGACCCGTCCTACCACGGTCGGAAGTACTACGAGGCCCTCGGCGAGCTTGCTTACATCCTGAAGGCCCGGGTGCAGCTCCTGAGGGACTACGGCCCGGCCCTCTCGCCGTTCAACAGCTTTATGTTCCTGCAGGGGCTCGACACCCTGCCGCTGCGGATGGAGCGTCATTCGCAGAACGCGAAGGCGGTCGCGGAGTTCCTCGAAAAGCACGATAAGGTGAACTGGGTCAATTATCCGGGGCTCGCCTCTCACCCGACGCACGAGCTTGCCAAACGGTATCACCGGGAGGGGATGTTCGGGGCGATCCTCGGCTTCGGGATAGACGGCGGCCTCGAAGCGGGGAAGGCGTTTATAGACCGGCTGGAGCTTCACAGCCTGCTGGCGAACATCGGGGACGCGAAGAGCCTCGTCATACACCCGGCGAGCACTACGCATCAGCAGCTCACCCCGCAGGAGCAGGAGACTACGGGCGTCTCACCGGACTACATCAGGTTGTCGGTGGGGCTGGAGAGCATAGACGATATTTTGTTTGATCTCGACCAGGCACTGAACGGAGCGTGAAGGATAAAGTGGAGCAGGTAGAACAGCAGGAACAGGCAGAGCAGGCATCCTCCTGTAGTAACCGCGAGCGGGTAGAGGACCCCGGCCCGCTCGTGATGAAGTTCGGCGGTACGTCCGTCGGGAGCGGTCAGGCTTTCGGGCGGGCGGCGAAGACCGTCGCTTCGGAGGCCGCCACCCGCCCGACGGCGGTCGTGGTCTCGGCGATGAGCGGCGTGACCGATACGCTCCTCACCTACTCCGAGGCGACCGAGACGCTCGACGCATCCGGTCGAACCACTACGGGGTCCACGCTCGAAGGCTCGCTCCCGGAGCTTCATCGCTCGCTCTACGAGCGTCACCTGATGGCCGCCCGGGAAGCGGTCGCGCCGGAGCTTCTGTCCGGCGCCGAGGCTCGTATATCGCAACTCCTCGCGAGCCTCGTCCTGTCCCTCACCTCGCGTCACCCCTGCGAAGCGGCCCGCCGAGCGGAGGTCGTCGTCCACGGAGAGCGGCTGTCGGCCGTCATCCTGGCCGCGGCCATCGCGAGCCGGGGCGTTCCGGCGGAGGTCGCCGACGACCCCATCGCCACCGACTCAGCCTTCTCCGAGGCCGAGGTGGACGTCGCAGAGACGCGTAGGCGGTGCGCCGGGCGGGTCGAGTCAGTGCTGCGGCGCAGGTCAGTCGCAGTCGTGCCGGGGTTCGTCGGGCGCGACCCGGACGGGCTCTGCACGACGCTCGGGCGGGGGGGATCGGACCTGTCGGCGACGGTGATCGGGCGCGGTATCGGGGCCTCTGAGGTCTGGATCCTCACGGACGTAACCGGCGTTCTCGATGCCGACCCGCGCTTGGTCGAGGGCGCGGCGACGCTCTCGAAGATGTCCTACCGGGAGGCCCACCTCTTCGCCGGAATGGGGGCGAAAGTACTGCACCACCGCACGATGGAGCCAGCCGCCGACGCGAACATCGCCGTCTACGTCAAGAACTCCTCCGAGCCGCACGAGACCGGAACGCTCATCTCGTCGCGTGAGTGCGGCGCAGGGGTGAGGTCGGTCGCCCTGAAGCGCGACCTTGCGTTCACGGTGGATGCACTCGAAGATGCGTTCTGCGTTCTCGGGTGCGGCGGGGACGGGGTTCGCGCGCTCGTCGAGAAGGACGCAGGAAGCTCGGCGGAGGTCGCGGCGATCGTCGGGATCGGCTCCCCGACCGATGGCGACCTGCTCGGCGGTCTGCGGGGTCTCTCGGAGGTCGGCATCTCTCACGTCTGGGCCGGGAATACCTCGGCGGGCGTTACGTTCGTCGTCGAGTCGGAGGATGCGACGCACGCCCTGCGCGCGCTCCACGCTTCGCTCGTCGGGAGAGCTTCCCGCGTAGTAGAGGCCGACCAGGTCAGGGTCGCGGTATGACGGGTTTCGAGGGCGTGAAGCGGATCGAGGTCGTTCAGATCGGGATGGGAAACGTCGGGCGAGCGGTCGCCCAGATCATCCTCGAAGAGCGTAAGAACTGGCTAGATCAGCACGGCATAGATATCGAGTACCGGGCCGCTTGCGATTCCTCCGGCGCGCTCGTCGGGGAGGAGTTGCTCGCTCAGGCCATCCGGATAAAAGAAGAGGGCGGGAAACTCTCCGAGCTCGGCGTCGAACAAATAGAGACCGTACTCGAATCCGACCCGGAGCCGGGAACCCTTCGCGTCGTGGTCGACCTTGCGGTTCACGGCGGAACCTACGACCTCGACATGCTCGGCGTGAGGAACGGGGCGTACCTCGTGCTGTCGAACAAGGGGCCGCTCTCCGGGACGATGGCCGAGTACCGGGAGCTCGTCGGCACCCTGCGCGAGAGGCTCTGGCACGAGGCGACCGTCGGGGCGGGGATGCCCGTCATCTCGACGCTCGACATGCTCCAGGAGTCGGGGGACGAGGTGCTTGAGATCCAGGCCAGCCCGTCCGGAACGCTCGGCTACATCATGGGCGAGGTAGAGAAGGGACACGCCTTCTCCAAGGCCGTCAAGACGGCGGTCGAGCTTCACTACGCGGAGCCGGACCCCCGCGACGACCTCTCGGGGCTGGATGTGGCGCGGAAGGCCATAATCCTCGCAAGAAAGATGGGTCGCACCATAGAACCGGATGAGATCCCCTACGAATCGCTCGTCCCGGAAGGACTCGAAGACGTGTCGCTCGACGAGTTCATGGAACGTCTGCCGGAGGCCGACGAGGCCTTCCGAAAACGCCTCCTCGCGGTGGAGGACGGCCACCGGCTCCGGTACCTGACGAAGATACCGAAAGAAGGCCCGGTCGAGGTCGGGCTGGTCGAGGCCGCGGAGACGAGCGCGTTCGGCCCGATAGACGGCCCGGAGAACGTCTTCGATTTCAGGACCCGCCGCTACTCCGACGTTACGCTCACCGTCAGCGGACCGGGGGCAGGACCGGAGCGGACCGCAAGCGGCGTCGTCTTCGACCTGCTCGACATCGCCCACAAAGCGTTGTAGAAAATCCCTGACAGAATTCCAGAACTCACACAAGCACACAAGGAGCAGCATCTTATGAGCGAAGGTTACACCGCTGACGGATACGTCGTCGCCGTCGTAGGGGCCGGGATGGTGGGGGAGCGTCTCATCTCCGAACTCCGGCGGAGGGAATTCCCGATCTCGGAGCTTCGGGTCCTCGCCCGGACGGCCCGGACGGTGGAGATAGCCGGGGAGACCTTCGAGGTCGGCGTCGCCGACCCCGAGGCCTTCGAGGGCGTGGACTTCGCCTTCTTCGCCGGGACGGAGGGCGAGAAGGGGGCGGCTGTACAGCTCTCCGGGGCGGCTATCGAGCGGGGCGCGGTCGTTATAGACAACGGCTCGGACTTTCGCCTCGACGACAAGGTGCCGCTTATAGTGCCGGAGGTCAACGCCGACGCGCTCGACGCGCACTCGGGCCTCATCGCGAACGCCAACTGCTCGACGACGCAGATGGTCGTCGCCCTCTCGCCCCTGGCCTGCGAGTTCGGGCTTCGGAAGGTCGTCGTCTCGACCTATCAGGCGGTGAGCGGTTCGGGGCGCGACGGGGTGGAGGCCCTCGAGAACGGGAAGGAAGGCGTGTATCCGAAGCCCATCGAGCGCAATGCCATCCCGCTTATCGGCTCCATCGGGGACGACGGGTACTCGACCGAGGAGACAAAGATGCGGCTCGAGTCCCGGAAGATTCTCGGCCTCCCCGACCTCGAAGTCTACGCGACGACCGTCCGCATCCCGGTCCACACCGGACACGCCGAGAGCGTCTACGTTGAACTCGAGCGCGAGGTCACGAAGGACGAGGTGCTGGAAGCCCTCGCCTCCGCGCCCGGCCTCGTGTTCTCCGGCGACGCCGACGACTTCCCGACGCCGCTGGAGGCCGCCGGGGAGCCGGGGACGTTCGTCGGGCGGGTTCGCGTCGAGGGCGACAGGGTCAGCTTCTGGTGCGTGGCGGACAACCTGCTCAAGGGTGCGGCGACGAACGCGGTCCAGATCGCCGAATCCCTCATAGAACGTTCGCTCGTCGTGGCGAAGGTCTAGGTCGAGGCAACCCGCGTGCCGTTCTACCAGTTCACGATCCCCTCGGGCAGCCCGAGCGCCGGTCTGAAGGCTGAGATCGCCCGCGCCGTCACCGACGTTCACGCCTCCCTAACCGGGGCGCCCGCGTCTTACGTCAACGTGGCCTTCACCGAGGTCGCTCCGGGGAGCATCTTCGTGGCGGGCGAGGAAGTCCATCACGGGCGGATGGTTGGCTGGATCCGCCCGGGGCGCACGACGGAGGTTAAACGGGCGCTGCTGAACGGGATAGCGAACGCCTGGAGCGAGACGACCGGCGAACCTGCCGAGGGCTTCGCGCTCTTCCTGCAGGAGATTCCCGGCTCCCAGATGCTGGAGGAGGGGCGGATGCTCCCGGACCCCTCCGAGGACTGAGCCGGACCTTTGCTCGACTCCGACCTCCGGATACGCTTCGCCACCGAAGCCGACGTTCCGCTCGTCCTCGACTTCGTAAAGCGGCTCGCCGACTACGAGAAGCTCTCCCACGAGGTAGTGGCGACGGAGGAAGGCTTGCGGGAGACGCTGTTCGGGGAGCGTCGGTACGCTGAGGTGTTGCTCGGGTACGCCGATGGCGAGGCGGTCGCGTTCGCCCTCTTCTTCCACAACTACTCGACGTTTCTGGGTAAGCCGGGGATCTACCTGGAAGACCTGTTCGTCTTGCCGGAGCATCGTGGCACGGGCTACGGGAAGGAGATGCTCCGGCATCTGGCGCAGCTCGCGGTGGAGCGGGGCTGCGGTCGGCTCGAGTGGTGGGTTCTGGCCTGGAACGAGAGCGCGATCGGGTTCTACGAGTCGCTCGGGGCGGTTCCAATGGACGAGTGGACGGTATTTCGCGTGACCGACGACGCGCTGGAGGAACTCGCCTCGCAGTAGGGTGGGGCGGTAGCCTCTTCTGGGGCAGGTCCGTTCTATCCATGAGATGTTTCTACCCTGACCCGCAGTATCGCTCAATCGCTGCCGACCCTGCGACCCGTCGCCGCGTGTACGAAGCTGCTCTCCGGGCCGTAGCTCGGGCCGTCGAGATCGGCCCCGTCCCCGCCCACGAAGACCGCCGAGCGGATAGACTGATACACGGAGAGACCTGCTAAAAGAAGAGTAGGATAAAAGTAGAGAGGAGCATCATGGCCGAAGAAAAAAAGAAATCGTTCTGGTCGCGGTTGTTCTCCAGCCAGCAGAACTCGGAGCGCGAGGAGAAAGTCCTGGAGTACGTCGTCCACCGCACGGGTGAGGGAGCCCGGCTCGAAGAGGTGGTGGCAGAAGAGTACGTGAAGCGTAACGCGACGAAGTCTCAGATAGATGAGATCATCAACGACCCCCGCCTCGTACAGTCTGCCCGGGAGAAGATGCGCGAGGCCTTCGAGTCCGGCGACCTCGACCCGAACAAACGCCCCGGCAAGTAGCCGGACCAGGCGACCACGAACCCACCGGGTTGTATAATCCTTCGGTTGGAGTCGGTTATATACGCCCGGAGGGTTCGAATGCCTATCTACGAATACAAGTGTGAGAACGGTCACGTCTTCGACATAATGCAGAGGATGTCCGACGACCCTCTGAAAACCTGCACCGAGTGTGA
>JBPCNU010000028.1:0-10408 GCA_051000975.1 Rubrobacter sp. | reverse complement strand
TCTTCACCGTCAACGTCCACGCTGGCGTTCATCGCGGACATTTCCTCGTTGGTGAGGGCCTCGGCGATGGGCGTGAAGCGCGTGTTGAGCTGCTCGCCGTGCTGACCGTAGGTCTCTTCCCGCACTTCGAGGACCGGGTTGTAGTTCGGGAAGAAGTTCTCGTCGTCTTCCAGAACGGTCAGGTCGAGGGCGGGGATGCGTCCGTCGGTGGTGAAGACCGAACCGAAGTTGCAGTTTTCACCGCTGTCGGTCTGGGTGTAGACCACGCCCGTATCGAAGAGCTGGACGTTATCGTTCGGGAACTCATAGCCGTACGCTTCCTCCATCCCCGGCAGGCCGTCGTCGCGGATGTTGAACTCGCTCTCGACGCAGATGGTCGCCTCGTCCGGGTTGTTCTCTATAACGTCCCCGACGTCCGAGAGTGTCTGGACCCCCTCCAGCGCCGGGACCTCCTCAAGCGCCTCGGAGCGCACCGCAAGGGCGTAGGTATTGTTCAGGGGCGCGGGTTGGAGAAGCTGAAGCTGGTTCTCCTCCAGATCGGCGTCGCGGGCGGCGATGTACTGTTCTTCGGGGTCGGCTATCGGGTCGGTATTGCCGAGGTGGTTGATCCAGACGGTCCCCGTGTACTCCCAGTACATGTCTATGTCGCCACCGATCAGAGCCTGCCGGGTAGCGTCGGTGCCGGAGAGCCCGATCTGATCCTCGACGCTCGCCCCCGCGGCCTCGAGCGCACCCGCCGTGATGTACCCCAGAACTAGCTGCTCGGTGAAGTCCTTGGAGCCGACGGTGAAGTCTGCGTCCGAGAGGTCCGCGCCGCTCGCCGATTCTCCGCCACCACCGCAACCCGCCGCCAGCATCGCCGCGATCAGACCCACCCCGGCGACCTTCGCCGCAGGTTTGCCCAACATCTCGCCAAACCTATCGCCAATCGTCACTAAACCGCTCCTTCTTTCGACTACATTACCTTTGCAGACCGGAATCCCACATTATCCGGCCTGCGCTTTGTTACCGATTTCGTGTGCTTCTCTAAAGCCCCTTCGGACGGAAGATATCCTCCGCTATCCCGGCGATGTAGTCCACCGAGAGAGCCAGAACCGCCGTCAGGACGGCCCCGGTTATGAGAATCGGGTTGCGGCTCGTCTTGATACCGGTGTTGATGATGTCGCCGAGGCCGCCCGCGTTGATGAACGTCGCCAGGGCCGCCGTACCGACGACGATTATGAGGGCCGTCCGGATCCCGGCGAGCATTATAGGGACCGCCAGCGGAAGCTCTATCCTGAACAGAACCGCCCGCTTCGTCATCCCCATACCCCGGCCCGACTCGATAACCGAGCGGTCTACCTGGTTGATCCCGACCATCGTGTTGCGCAGGATCGGTAGGAACGCCGTGATGAGGAGCGCGATGACCGCCGCCCGGAACCCGATTGCGCCGAAGAGAACCGCGAGCAGGACGATGATACCGATGGACGGCAGAGCCTGTCCCGTACTCGCAACCGCAATGATGTACGGCGCGACCTTCCGCATCGCCGGGCGGGTCAGGATGACACCCGCCGAGATGGCAAGCACAACAACCAGAACCGTCGCTACAGCCGTGATCCTCAGATGCTCGAACGTCCGGTCGAAGATGACCCTCGCGTTCAAACTCCGCTGCTCGATGCTGTCGAGGCTCAAGCTACCGATGTACAAATACAACCCGAGACAGACCAGCGCGAGGATTATCGGCATCGTCAGGTAACGCGCCAGCTTCAGGAAGCGCGCCGCCTTCCCGGAGATCTTCACCCCGGACGAAGAGACGTACTCCTCCTGGACCTCCTCCGGCTCGGCGGCCTGCGGTGGAGCCTTGACCGCGCTCATCCTAGCCCTCCGCTCGCGAACGCTCCGCCCGAGCGCGGTCGGCCTCGCTCCGGCGTTCCTCCGGCGGGCGCATGGACTCGATGGCGTGCAGGACGGTCTCGAAGTCAACGACACCCCGGTAGGAGCCGTTGCTGTCGACCACTATCGCCGAGCCTCTGTAGGACGTGATCATTGTATCCAGCGTGTCGTAGAGGCTGGACTTTTCTTCGACGATGGACACGGCGGGCCATCCGGCCTCGGTGAGCTTCACGTCGCTCGGCCCGAGGTCATCAGCGTTCACCCAGCGGCGCGGCTTGCGCTCCCGATCCAGAAGTAGCACGTAGTCCCGGCCGCTCTCGGTGAGCTTCCGGCGAACGTCGTTCGGGCCATCGGTCATGTACGCGATGGGCGTATCGCTCGTCTGAATGTCGCGGACGTTGCTCAACGACAGCCGCTTGATGGACGCCCCCGAACCGATGAAGTCCTCTACGAACGCGCTCGCCGGGTCGGTCAGGATGCGCTCCGGCGTATCGTACTGCGCTATCACCGACTTCTCCTGTAATATCGCGATGCGATCGCCCATCTTTATCGCCTCGTCGATGTCGTGCGTGACGAAGATGATGGTCTTCCTTATGTCATCCTGAATCCGAATAAACTCGTCCTGCAACCGGTCGCGGGTTATAGGGTCGACCGCGCCGAACGGCTCGTCCATGAGCATTATCGGCGGGTCGGCGGCAATCGCCCGGGCCACCCCGACGCGCTGTCTCTGCCCGCCGGAGAGTTCCTTCGGGTAGCGGCTGCTGTAGGCTGATGGGATCTTCACGAGTTCCATCAGTTCCTCGGTGCGAGCCTTCACACGGTCCTTATCCCAGCCAAGCATCTTCGGGACGGTCGCCACGTTCTCGGCGATGGTCATGTGCGGGAAGAGGCCGATCTGCTGAATGACGTAGCCGATGTTCCTGCGGAGCGTGTCCGGGTTGGCTTCTGTCACGTCCTCGCCCTTGATGAAGATGCGCCCGGAGGTCGGTTCGATGATGCGGTTGATCATCTTCATGGTCGTCGTCTTGCCGCAGCCCGAAGGCCCGACGAAGACGACTATCTCGCCCTCGTAAATCTCCATCGAGAGCGCCTCGACTGCCGGTTCTGACTGGCCGGGGAAGGTCTTCGCGAGGTCCTCCAGGCGAATCATGACCTCCCGCTCTCTTCTGCCGCTGTTGTTGACGTTTGTGTTGCCGTTTCTGTTGTTATTGTTCTCGCTCAATTCAATCCTTTCGATATCGTGAGCTTGCTGAGTAGCGCGAAGGCCGCCTCGAAGATGAGCGCGAGGATGATGATCCCCAGTATGCCGCCCAACACGGAGTTGACCGAGTTTGCGCCACCTATCCGACTCAGACCGCTGAAGATGTCGCCGCCGAGTCCGGGGCCGTTCACGTAGGCCGCAATTGCCGCGATGCCTAGCAGGAGCAGCGCGGAAACCCGCACCCCCGCTATGATAACCGGCCATGCAAGCGGCAACTCTATCTTGTAGAGCCGCTGCCACTTACCATAACCCATCCCCGTCGCGCTCTCTGAAATAGCCGGGTCAACCGACCTCAGCCCGACGACCGTGTTCTGCAAGATAGCGAGTATGGCGTAGGCGGTGAGCGCGACCATCGTCGGGGTGAACCCGAGCCCGAGGAGCGGGATCATGATCGCGAACAAAGCGAACGACGGTATCGTCAGCATCGTCGCCGCTATCGCTATGGATATCTGGGCGGCGATCGGACGCCGATACGTCAGTATCCCGACCCCGACCCCGATGATCGTCGCGATCAAGAGCGCGGCCAGCACTACCTGGGCATGCGCGATGCCGTCTTCGAGAAGGTTGTCCCAGCGTGAACCGAGGTATTCAAGGAAGCTCATCACGGCCTCACTTCACAGTCATTGGCGAGCATTTTTCCTGTGTCTCCTCTCCAGTGTCGCGTCTTCGAGTATCCATTACGACCAGCCGACTCGTGCAAGTGTGCAAGCATTGGTGTCGAAAAATTTTATCCACTTGATCGATATAGAAACTTCTACCGACACTTTTGCCTCCTGTTTCTTACCCGTCGCACCGATCTCTATACTTCGGATATTGTCAGAAATCTTCCGAGATGTCAAAAAGGTGTCGAGGGATACCGGGATTGCGGGTTCTCTTCCCGTTTGGTCTTTTGAGACAATTCGTTTGTTGGCCTGGGATGGATCGGGGGTTTTTGTGTCTCGTGCGAGCCTCGCGCTCACCGCTCGGAGTAAAGCGTGAACTGGGGCAAGGTTCTTCGTAACCTGATCTTCCTCGCCTCGGTCGGGCTTGCCGTTCACTTGATCCTGCCTCAGATACCGGGTTTGGCACGCTCCGCGCGTCTGATCTCGACCTCTTCTCATCTCCTCGTGGCTCTGGCGTTTCTCTGTGAGGTCCTGAGCTATCTCTCCTACGGCGAGTTGCTTCGCAGGGCTTCCGGCCTGACTTCGAGGCGCAGAATCGCCCGCCTCTATGCCTTTCGTCTCACCGTAGTCGGAAACGGCGCGGCGCGGGTGCTGCCGGGCGGCGGGGCGGCTTCGGCGGCGGTTACTTACGGTGGCCTCAGGAGCCGGGGGCTCGAAGCGCGTCGCATCGGGGGCGTGGTGGCGACGGTCGGGACGCTAGTCTACGCCGCGCTCGCCGGGATCTCACTCCTCTCTCTGACCTACCTCCTCCTGACCGACGAACTGAGCGGTGCGCAGTCGGTCTTCGCCACCCTCGCCCTCGCCGTTACGCTCGCCCTCGTCGCCACCGCTCTGGCCGCCTACCGCTATCCGAACGCCACGAAGTGCCTCGTGCTTCGGGTATCCGGCCCGGCATTCAGGCTCGTGGAAAGGCTCGCCCCCGGCAAGGGCCTCGCCAGGCGTCTGGAGCGATTGCTCGCAGAGGTGCGAGGAGACATCCGGGGGGCGGTGCGTCAGATGCGCGGTCGCCCGTTCGAAGAGGTTCGGCTCGTCGGGCTGGCGTTCGGGTACTGGCTCTTCGACGCGGCCTGTCTGGTGGTGATGTTCCACGCCTTCGGGGTTGAAGCGAGCATCCTGCACCTGCTCGTCGCGTATGGCATAGCGACCGCCGCCGGGAACCTTCCGATAACCCCCGGCGGCATCGGGGTCTTCGAGGCGACGATCTTCGCAACGCTCGGCGTTCTGGGGGTCGGAGCGGAGGCGATCATACCCGTCCTCGCCTACCGCCTCTTCAACTTCTGGCTCCCTATCCCCCTGGCCGCCGTCCTCTATCCTACGCTCGGCCTCCACCGGAAGGTCTGAGGTCAGAACGCCGAGCTTCGCTGCTCGTAGACCCGCTTCGTCTGCCGACTATGAGAGACCGACCTAGCGTCCCTGGATGATGGCTTCGAGAAGCTCTCCGACGGGCTTCTCCTCTACCTCCTGAGCCGGACGCGAGAGGTAGAAATCAGCGTGATACAACCCTTCAGCTTCCTTCCCCGAAGGGTCTATGCCCATTTTGGTGAGTTCCTCCAGTACGTAGTCACGCTCTTCGTCCCCGGTGAATCGCCGCTGCGGGAAGGTGTGGCCCTCCAGCTTTTCGGTTACGAGACCGTAACGCTCCAGCAAGTCCGCGTACTTGTCGTACGTAACCCACCGCAGGGCAAAGGACGCGACCCAGGGCACGGAGCCGTTCACCCCGTTGAGGAGCCTGTCGAAGGTCCGGTCGGAGATGTATCCGACGCCCCCCGTTATAGTCAGGAGGTCCGTCCCGGCGACGGCCTGCTTGAGTTCATCGGTCGGCTCTTCGTCCCCTTCGAGGTTCTCGACGAATCCAGCGTCAAGCAGGCCGGAACGCACGGCATACGAAACCGCCCGATCCGCCACATCCAGTCCGACGACCCTGGGCACATCGTCCCTTTTGCAATTGGCGTAGAACTCGGCGTCCGACTCTACGAGCTCCTCACTGGAGAGGTTCGCGACCTCACCGGAGCCGTACCGGGCGTACAGGTCGTCCATCACGACCTCGTGCTTGAGCAGGGCCGCGTTGATGCCGTAGGAACAGCAGACATCCAGTATGTCTACCGACTGCTTATCATCCCCGCGCAGTTCCTCGATAAGCGTCGAGAAGACCCTGCAGCCGTGATCCGGGATCTCGTACCCGAATTCCCCCAGGCTCTCGTAGTATCCTCTGGGGTCTTCCAGATCGTAGATATCCTCGAAACTGGCCTTTCCGCTCTTCTGGTGCTGCGCTCCTGCATTCGACACGGTAACCGAATCCTCCTATCGAGAACATACTCACAAATGCAAGAAACAGATACATCCGGTAGCTGTTTCTCATAATGCATCGTATGACGTTCTCATTCCAGGTCGCATTCAAAGTACCCGGAGTATGCTTCTTTCAAACCGGAGGAAGCCAGAAAACGGGTTCCGCTGACCTTCACGAAACCCGTCCGGCAGGGAATATTTCGTCGCTGAGCGGCTAGGAGTAGAACTCCGGGGCCTTCTTGAACTTCGGCCATTCTTCCGGGTCGTGGCCGGTTACGAGCGTCGCGCCGACACCGTCTACCTTGCGACGGATCTTGCGCGTCGAACTCGCGACGTCGGCGGCGGAGTGGATGAGGCCCGGCAGGGCCGTTTCGTTGTAGTGGTCCATCGTGTAGCAGGCGTCCGCCGAGAGGAGCATCGGACCCTGGTCTTTGAGGTTGACGAGAAGCGACTGGTGTCCCGGCGCGTGACCCGGCGTGAACATTACCTGGATCGTCCCGTCACCGAAGACATCGTACTCGTCGTCGTGCGGACCGTCGAGGTAGATCCAGCGAACATCCCGGTCGAAGTCCTTGCGGATATAGGCCGGTTTCTGGAACCAGTCCGGTGTGAAGGCGTATTCGAGTTCTCTGCGCTGCACGATGTACTCGGCGTTCGGGAAGTGTCCTATCGCCCCGGAGTGGTCGAGGTGCAGGTGCGACTGAACGACGTAGCGGATGCTCGCCGGGTCTACGTCGAGCCGCTGAAGCTGGTTCAGGACGAAGTCGTCCTCCGTCATCACCGGCTGGTAGGCGTCAACGACCGCGTCCCAGTGACCGCGAGCGTCCTGCGCCACTTCGAGGGCGTTGCCGCCGTCGTAGAGGACGTTGCCGTTGGGGTGTTCGATCAGGTAGAAGGGAACCGGGATCTCGTACGGGTCTCCGAGTCCCTGGTTCATCTTGATGAACTGCACCTGTGTCTTGAGGCTGCCGCACTCCATGAAGTACAGCTTCACGTCATCTGCCACGAATCTTTCCTTTCCCTCGTTTTTCTGTTTCCCCAAACAGGAAGTTGCTACCAGTTCTCCATCGAGTCGCGGATTATGTTCGCGAGGTCCTCCTCGGTAACGTCCTTCGGCGCACCAACGAGGAGCCGCTGCTGCTTCATCGCGCCTTCGACGAGCTTGGGGATTTCGTCCTCTGAATAGCCGAGCTCCCTGACCCCGGTCGGCGCGCTGATGTCGCGCATCAGCTTGATCAGGACCTCGGGCAAGGTGTTCTTGTCCGGGTTCTGGATGACCTCTCCGGCCAGCAGGTTGGCGACTTCGTGGTGCCGTTCGGGCATCGCGTCGTAGGTGAAGCGGAACGCCGCCGGGGCCGTGACGATAACCGACCAGCCGTGCGGCACGAAGGGATGATCCGTCGGGTAACCCGTCGGGGTCCACTCGTGCTTCAGGCCCGCTATCGGGTAGGCGCAGGCATGTGGTATATGCACCCCCGCAGACCCGAACCCGACCCCCGCGAGCGAGGCACCGAGCATCATGTAGCCTCGCGCCTCGATGTCGTCGCCGCTCTCGACTGCCCGGCGCAAGTACTTGCCGCCGTATTCGAGAGCCTTCGCGCTCCACATATCCGCAACGGGGTTCGCCCCCTGGTAGGGTGGACGGTCGTCCGGGTCTTCTATTTTCGGACGCTGATCGAAGGGCATCGTCAGGTACGACTCCGCCGCATGACAGACCACATCCAGCCCGGCGGACGAAGTTACAGCCGAAGGGGCCGTCCTTGTCAAAAGCGGGTCCACGACTCCGCGAGCCGGACGAAGATAAGCGTGAGAGATCCCGGTCTTTATCTTCATATCCGGGATATCGAGGATAGCGGCGGTGGTGGCTTCGGAGCCGGTACCGGCGGTGGTCGGGACGCAGATCAGGGTCTTTAACGGGCCGGGTGGCTTCTTGCCGCCGCCTATCGGCGGGTTGACGTAGTCCATGATCTCACCCCCGTGCGTGGAGATAAGGTTGGCTATCTTCGCCGTATCCATGCTCGACCCGCCGCCGACCGCGACGAACCCGTCGAAGTTTCCTTCTTTTGCGAAGTCGGCCGCCGCCTGAAACGAGCTGCTCGTAGGCTCGACGCGGGAATCATCCCATACCTCGACCTCTATCCCCTCGGCTTCGAGGAGTTCCTGCGTGTGAGCCGCGATACCGGCCTTGACCACACCGGGATCGGAGACGAGCATCACCCGCTTCAGGCCGAAACGCTTCGCCTCCCAGCCGATCTCCTCGGACGCGCCGGGTCCGAACTTGATCGGGGTCGCCTCCATCGTGAAGATGGTCTCTCGGGCATCGTTGCCCTGCATAGAACGTTCTCCTTCCCTTGGCTTCCTTCCGTTTTCTTCTGGTGTTTCTCTGTTCCCCACACCGAAATAGGTCCGGCGGTTCCCACTATACCTTCACGCCGAACTCCGCGTTGACACGGCCCCCCCGAAACCCAACAATACGTATCGGGGAAAGAGCAATAGAAGCGACGTACCGAGGAGGCTCCCGCACATGCCGTCCGTCTACGAAAACAAACCCTGGCTCGACCTCTACGCAGATCACGTACCGAAGGAACTTCCCGCCCCCGAGAAGAGCATGGTAGACCTCTTCGAGGACTCGGCGCAGCGCGTCCCGGAGACCGATGCCATCCGCTACTTCGACGAGACGATCTCCTACAAGGAACTGGACGATCTGGCGAGCAGGTTCGCGGGTGTCCTCGCTGCGAAGGGCGTCGGTAAAGGCGACCGGGTGGCCGTCTACACTCAGAACAACCCGCAGTTCCTCATCGCGATGTACGGTGCGTGGAAGCGCGGCGCGGCGGTCGTGCCGCTGAACCCGATGTTCAAGGCGAAAGAGGTTGACTATCACCTGAACAACTCCGGCGCGAAGGTTCTCGTGTGTCTGGAGAACCTTTATAGAGACGTGGCGAAGGACGTGGTCCCGGAGACGGAGGTGGAGTGCGTCTTCACGACGAGCGAGCTCGACTTCCTCCCCGACGGCTATGAACGCCCGAACCTCGCGTCGTCGAGTCGGCTCGGGCCCGGAGGGGGGGCGGAGGACTTTCTGGAGGCTATCCGCTCTGCGTCGGAGCCGGACGGTTCGGAGAAGGTCGAGACCTCGCCGGGGGATATGGCTCTTGTCGTCTACACGAGCGGGACTACGGGTCGCCCGAAAGGGTCGGTCTCGCTGCAATCGAACGTCGCTTACAACGCCGAGGTCTACCGGACCTGGATGCAGATAGATGATGAGGACTCGGTGCTCGGGGTAGCACCGCTGTTTCACATCACCGGGATCATCGGCCACCTCGCCCTCGCCGGTCTGGCCGGGGTTCCACTCGTCCTCTACCATCGCCCCGACCCTGCCGAAACGCTTCGCGTCATAGAGAAGTGGCAGCCGACGTTTACGGTTGGCTCGATCACGGTCTTCCTCTCCCTGATGAACGACCCCGGCGCGTCGCACGACTCGCTCGCCTCGCTCACGAAGGTCTACAGTGGCGGCGCGCCCATCGCCCCGTCCATCACCGAGCAGTTCGAGGAGAAGTTCGACGTATACATCCACAACATCTACGGCCTGACGGAATCCAACTCCCCGACGCACGGCGTCCCGATGGGCGAACAAGCTCCCGTCGACCCGAACAGCGGAGCTCTCTCCGTCGGTGTTCCCGTGCCGGGCTGTGAAGCGCGGCTCGTAAGCCTGGAAGATCCGACGCAAGAGATGGAAGTCGGTGAATCGGGAGAGTTCGCCGCTCGTGGGCCCATGATCTTCTCTCACTACTGGGAGAACCCCGAGGCGACCGAGGCGGCCTTCGAGGATGGCTTCTTCCTGACGGGGGACGTTGCGATAATGGACGAACGCGGCTTCTTCTACATCGTGGATAGGAAGAAGGACATGATCAACGTCTCCGGCTACAAAGTCTGGCCCCGCGAAGTGGAAGACACGCTCTACACTCACCCCGCTGTACGCGAGGCCGCCGTCGTCGGTATCCCGGACGAGTATCGTGGCGAGACGGTCAAAGCCTTCGTCGCCTTGAAGGAAGGCAACGTCGCGACCGAGGAAGACATCATCACCCACTGCAAGGTGAACATGGCCGCCTACAAATACCCCAGGAGCGTCGAGTTCCTGGATGAAGTTCCCAAAACCGCAACGGGCAAGTTCCTGCGCCGGGAGCTGCGGGATCACACGAAAACGTAACCGCCGAACTCGAGCCGCAACCTAGAGAAAGTGGAGGGAGCGACCGGAACGGTGTGGTCGCTGCCTCCCCCTTCTCCTTCCTCTTTCTCTTTCCCCAGCACCTCTTCCTTTCTCTTCTGCCCC
>JBPCNU010000027.1:0-4313 GCA_051000975.1 Rubrobacter sp. | reverse complement strand
GACCTCGTCGTCGTGGACCCGAGGCCCACCCCCGTGGCAAAGGAAGCGACCGTCCACCTAGCCATAAAAAACGGGACCAACCTGGCGCTCCTCAACGCTTTTCTGCATGAAATTCTCGCCAACGGCTGGATAGACCGCGACTACATCGAGGCTCACACCACGGGCTTCGAGGAACTGGAGGCGACGGTCTCCGAATGCACGCCGGAGTGGGCTGCGGAGATCTGCGCTGTCGAGGCGGAGGACATCCGGGAGGCCGCGAGGGTCATCGGGGAGTCTGAGAGGCTCCTCTCGACTACGGGCACGACCTTCTCACCGGAGCGGTCAACACCGAGGCAGATCATCGGGCGATGGAGCCGAACGGTCGGGCCTTTATAAAGGCCGCGCAGTACCTCCCGACCCACGAGGAGCCGGGCGAAGAGTACCCCTTCCGGCTGACCACGGGGCGGACGATCTACCACTTCCATACCCGCACGAAGACCGCCCGCGCCCCCCAGCTAAACGCCGCCGCGCCCGAGGTCTGGGTCGAGGTCTGCGCCTCGGACGCGAAGAGCCTCGGTATCGGGGAGGGTGACGTGGTGCGCCTTGAATCGGTGCGTGGGGCAATGGAGGCGAGGGCCAGGATCAGCGGCATACATGCAGCTTGTGGAGGAAGGTGAGATCAGCCTCTCCGACCCGGCGAAGGAGTACGCGCCCGGCATAGCCGACATCCAGGTACTCGAAGGCTTCAACGACAACGACGAGCCGCAGCTTCGCGCACCCAAGTCCGAGATAACCGTCGAGCACTTGATGCTCCACACGGCGGGCTTCGGCTACGACTTCTTCAACCACGACCTCGTCAAGTACGGCGAGAAGCGCGGGGTGCCGAGCGTCGTGTCGGCAACGCAGGCTTCGCTTGACTCGGCGCTTCTCTTCGACCCCGGTGAGCGTTGGGAGTACGGCTCGAACATCGACTGGGTTGGGAAGGTCGTCGAGGGCGCGCGGGGCAAGCGGCTCGGTGAGGTGATGACCGAGCGCATCTTCGCGCCGCTCGGGATGGACAGCGCGGCCTTCGTCATGACCGACGAGATGCGCTCGCGGCGGGCGAGCATGCACCAGCGCGGCGACGACGGCGTACTGACGCCGCTCTCGGACTTCGAGCTGGAGCAGGCACCGGAGCAGCACATGGGCGGTCACGGGCTTTACATGCCCGTCGGCGACTACATGAAGTTCATACGGATGATCCTCAACGAAGGCGACGGGGAGAATGGTCGTGTCCTGAAGGCCGAGACCGTCCAGGCGATGGGGAAGAACGGGCTTGGGGAGTTGAAGATCAAACTCCTCCCTGGCGCGATACCAGAACTTTCCAACGACGCAGAGTTCTTCCCCGGCGTGTCGAAGTCCTGGGCTTACACGTTTATGGTCAACGACGAAGAAGCCCCGACCGGACGACCCGCCGGGGAACTCGGGTGGGCCGGGCTTGCTAACCTCTTCTACTGGATAGACCGCCAGAACGGCCTCGGCGGCTTCTGGGTGACCCAGATACTCCCGTTCGCCGACCCCGTCTCGTTTACGGGCTACATGGACTTCGAGACCGCCGTCTACCAGGGCGCGCTTTCGCCCGCCTAGCTGTAAAGAACCGACCGGGAGCCGGACGGCAAACCGACCGTCCGGCCTCCGCTTGCCTCGTTACTCGACCTCCCGGAGCGTGCGGGAGGCAAGGAGGAGCAGTGCTAACCCGTAGATGGTCAGCACGACGAAGCCGGGCACGACTTCCTGTGCCGAGCCGCCGCCCGTCGCTATGACCTCCTGGATCACCTCGTTGGCGTAGAAGAGCGGGAGGGCGTGCCCGAGCCATTCGGCCCACGTCGGCAGTTCTTTTGCGTCCACGATCATCCCCGAGAGAAAGACCGAGGGGAGGATAACGAGCGGTATGAACGGGAAGACCTGCCCTTCGTGCCTCGCGAAGGTGGAGACAAAGATGCCCAGCATGACCGACGCTATCGCGAGGAGCCATACAACGGCGAAGAGCATGGCGAGCGTCCCGGCCTCGTAGTCGAGCTCGAAGAGCCATATCGCCTCGACGAGGACGATACCGACCTGCAGGCTCGCAAGGCTGAGGAACCCCAGCACGTAGCCGCCGATGACCTCGATCCGACGGAAGCCGTTCATGAACATTCGCTCCATCGTTCCGGCCGTACGCTCCTGCACCAGCGCGATGGCGCACAGGATAAAGGCGAGGAAGTGAACGATAAAGGCCGCAACCGGGACGATGTACCGCGCTACGTCGAAGTCCTCTGGAAAGGTATCGAAGAAGAGCTTAAAAAAGTACACGATAACGAGCGGCGCGACAACCGAAAGGGCGAGGAACCGTCGGTTCCGAAGTAGCTGCCGGAGCACCCGCTCGGCGACGATGGATGTCCTCATCTTTCTCGCTCCTCTCCAATGATCGAGAGCACCACGTCTTCGAGCGTGTCGGCCTCCACGTCCACGGCTCTTGTATCTTTCGACAGACCGAAGCCGTGTAGCGCCCGGGCGAGATCCTCCGGATGACCCCCAATGTGTCGTTCAATGGTTTCGCCGTTTCTGTCCACCGTCAAACGGGCGCGGCCCGCTTCCAGGAGGTGCTTCGGGGTCTCGGTTGCGATGATCCTGCCTCCTCGCAGGATCGCAACCCGGTCGCAGAGCATCGCTTCGTCCATGAGGTGCGTGCTGATGAACAGCGTCGCGCCGCCGTCTGCCAGCTCGCGGAACTGCCTCCAGAACCGACTCCGAAGCTGCGGGTCTACGGCGGCGGTCGGTTCGTCAAGGAAGAGCATCTCCGGTTCGTGCACGAGCGCGCACGCCAGCGATACCCTCCGTTTCATCCCCCCGGAGAAGGTGTGTACCGGGTCACCGGCCCGGTCTTTCAAGCCCGCGAACTCCAGCACCGACTCGACCCGGCCCCGGAGGCCCGGGACGCGGTGAGCAGCGCCGAAGAACCGCACATTGTCCCACGCCGAGAGATCCTCGTAGAGCGCCGGAGACTGGGGCATGTAGCCGATGCGCCGCCTGAACGCGGCTTTCTCTTTCAGGGGATCGAAGCCAAGAACGCGCACCGCCCCGCTTGTCGGCCGGGATGCGCCGACGAGGGCCTTGATGAGCGTGCTCTTACCCGCGCCGTTCGGCCCGACGAGGCCGAAGACCGCTCCCCGCTCGACTTCGAGGTCTAAACCCCCGAGCGCCTCTACCTTTCCGTACCGTCTGGTCAGCCCTTCTACTTCTATTGCCTTCACTACCTCCTCCTATCCCTCGGGTTTGAGCCCTTTCAGAAAGATGCTCACGACGGTTTCGAGGTGTTCTTCGTCGGTGGGGCCGCCCTTAACGAGCGTGGGAAAAAAGAGCCGACCGGCAAGCTGCGGCATGAGCATCCCGACAAAAGCGCGGGCGCTCGACCTTGTGTCGTGGGGCCGGAGAACTCCGAGTTCGACCTGACGGTTCAGATAACCCTCGATGAACGCGAGCGCCCTTTCGGGACCGAACTTTGCAAACGCCTCACGCATCTCCGGACGCCGGATGACCTCCCCGAGAAAGAGCTGCACCACCCTGCGGTCGAACGCCCCGAACCCGAAGTACGCCCGCCCGAGGCTCTTCAAGGCCTCTTCCGGCGGCAGACCCTCGACCCCGCCGGGATTCAAAACCACCCGCAGAAACGGAGCCCTGACCACCCACGATTCCACCACCTCCCGAAGCAACGCCTCCTTGTCGGCGAAGTACCAGTAGATAAGAGCTGGAGACGCAAGCCCCGCAGCCCGCGCTATGCTCTTTATAGTTGCGGCCTTGAACCCCTTCGCCGCGAACTCCTCAAACGCCGCAGAAAGAATCTCCTCTTTGCGATCCGACTGCCCCTGTTCCCCAGACTCTGCCAAAACCACACTCCATCGATTGATCGTTCAATAAATATAGTGTACCTGTACTTGAATGAACGATCAAGTAAGAACCCGAGGTTTTAGAAGTGGTCGTGTTCTGGTTTAGGTTTTGGGATTTCACCACGAGGCTTAGAAAGACGAGTCCCGAGACATTATCGCTGCCGTAAAAATGCGGTCAACGGCTCTCCGGTGGAGAGCTACGTGGAGGTTCGTTTGAGAAACGAAAAGAGGCCGAGCGAGTAATTCATTATCCGGCTTTCTTGTTCCTTTGTGCGACGGTGATGCTAAGTCCAACTGTGAAGCTGTCGAGCAAAGTTCTGAATTCGTTAGCGGGGTGCGGGTGTTTCGCGGTGCTCGCGTGCCGGTTGCTGCGCTCTTCGAGAACCTGGAAGACGGAGCAAGCGTCGAGCAGTTCGTCGGGTGGTTTCC
>JBPCNU010000026.1:0-4040 GCA_051000975.1 Rubrobacter sp. | reverse complement strand
GGTCGTGGCCCGGTTCGTTCTCCCTCGGGGCCGGATAACCGACTATCGCTACCTGCGAGAGCCGGGGATGCCTGCCGCTCAGATCCCCCCACGAGAGGCCGAGCCTCGCGAGCGACGCCGGGCGGCTGGACGTAAGCAGAAGGTCCGCTGCGGAGAGCTGTTCATCGAGTTCTCGTCTCTCCGCCGCGTCTCTCAGGTCGAGTACGATGACGTCCTGACCCTCTAGTAGCGCTTCGTACCACGCCGGGTTGAAGCTCGCGAGCGGGTCGCCCGCCGGGGACTCGACCTTCGTCACGTTCGCGCCGAAATCCTTGAGACGTGCCGCCGCGACCGGACCCGGCACGTTCGGGGCGAGCGTTACGACGCGCATCCCGTCCAGCGGCTTCGAAGAAGACGGCACTTGCTAGCAACCCTTGAACTCCGGCTTGCGCTTCTCCTTGAAGGCGGCCATCCCCTCGGCCTTGTCCTCGGTCGAGAACAGGACGAGGAAGTTCTTGCGCTCGTAGTCGAGGCCTTGCTCGAGCGTCGCGTCGTAGGCCTTCAGCACCGCGTCCTTGCCGAGCTGCGCCGCAAGCGGGGCTTTCGAGGCGATGGTCCTTGCCAGTTCCTTTGCGTCCTCGAGGTAAGACTCAGCGGGGGAGACGCTCGTTACTATGCCCGCCGCATACGCTTCGTGCGCGTCTATGCGGCGTCCGGTGAGGACGAGTTCCATCGCGCGGGCCTTGCCGATCGCACGGGTAAGGCGCTGGGTTCCGCCCGCGCCGGGGATGATGCCGAGGTCGATCTCCGGTTGGCCGAACTGCGCCGACTCGGAGGCGACGATCATGTCGCAAGTCAGCGCGAGTTCGCAGCCCCCGCCCAGAGCGTAACCGCTCACGGCGGCGATGACCGGCTTGCGGATGGAGGCTATCCTGCGCCACGACGACGGGCTCTCACGCTCGACCATATCCCCGACCGACGAGTCGGACATCTGCTTTATGTCGCCACCCGCCGCGAACGAACGCTCGCTTCCCGTAAGGACGACGCACCGGATTTCACCGTCCCGGTCGAGGGCTTCCAGCGTGTCGGCCAGCTCGTTCATGAGCGTGGAGCTCAGGGCGTTCAGGGCCTTCGGACGGTTCAGCGTGAGTACGGCGACCGCGCCCTCGCGCTCTACCAGGACTAGAGGGGCGAGAGGTTCTTCGCGGTTGCTCTCCGTTGTCATATTAGATCCTCTCGATGATCGTAGCCGTGGCCATACCGTGTCCGATGCACATGACCTGAAGCCCGAGTGTCCCGTCCGTCGCCTCCAGCCCGGCGACCAGCTTCGCCATAAGGCCCGCCCCCGTCGCCCCGAGCGGATGACCGTGCGCCACCGCGCCGCCCCACGGGTTGACCTTCTCCGGGCCCGGCGCGAGGTCGCTGGCCCACGAAAGGACGACCGTCGCGAACGCTTCGTTTATCTCGATCCAGTCGAGGTCGTCCATCGAGACGCTCGCCTTCTTGAGCGCGGCCCGGGTCGCGGGTATGACGCCGGTCAGCTGCATCGTCGGGTCCTCCCCGACGGCCACCCGAGCCAGGAACCGGGCCTTCGGGGTAAAGCCGTCTGCTACGGCCCGGTCGCGGTCGCCGACCAGCACCGCCGAGGCTCCGTCGGATATTTGAGACGAGTTCCCTGCCGTTACCACGCCGTCTCCACCGGGCCTGAAGATGGTCTGGAGTTGCGCCATCTTCTCGGGGTCGACGTTCGGGCGAACGCCCTCGTCAGCAGTGAGTTCCATCTCGTTGCCCTCGGCGTCGAGGCCGGAGACGGGGATGATCTCGGGGTGGCTCTCTCTAGCGTTCGCCCGACGGTGGCTCTCGGTGGCGAAGGAGTCAACGTCGTCGCGGGTGATCTCCCACTTATCGGCTATGCGCTCCGCGCTCTCGCCCTGGTGGATGAGGTCTTGCTTGGCGAGCAGCGCGGGGTTGAGCTTCTTGAAGCCGCCGCCATCGAAGTCTATGTCTGAGAACATAGGGGCGCGCGACATGCTCTCGACGCCGCACCCGATGGCGTAGCTCATGTCTCCCGCAGCGATAGCCTGCGAGGCGAAGTGAACGGCCTGCTGGCTCGAACCGCACATCCTGTTCAGGGTGACGGCGGGGACCTCTACGGGGAAGTCGGCCATCATCACCCCTAGTCGCCCGACGTTCGCGCCCTGCTCCCCGGCCTGGGTAACGCAGCCCGCGATCACGTCCTCGACCTTCGCCGCCTCGAATCCGGCCCGGTCTACGAGACCTCTCAGGGTGTGCGCGAGGAGTTCGTCCGGCCTGACTTCGCGCAGCGCGCCGTTCCTGCGCCCGAAGGGGGTTCTTACCGCCTCGATGATGACCGCTTCACCCATATCCGCACCTTTCTGGCCGTTGCTGGACAGAGTCCGCGCAGCCCGAAATCCATCGTTCCCGGTTCCTTTGTGATTTCCTTTCGCACAGCTTACCGGAAGGGGAAGGGGCGTGTGGCGCAGCCAGAGCCTGGCCTCAGAGTCGGTTTCTAGCCTGTAGGGGACTCCGGTGCCTCGTCGGGAAGGAAGATCGCCTTCATCTCCGAAAGCATACCTGGGCCGGTACTACGGGTGAGGGGGTTCTTCGGTATCTGGGCAGTTCGAGGAGTTCGAAGTCAGGATAACGGGTATCTGCGAGCCGTCGAACTCTGCGATCCTCTCGCTGCCGAGGCGGCGGAGTTCTCCGAGGCAGGTGCGAGTCTCGCGTCTCAGGCGGCTAACGTCTATTCCGAGGGTTTCCGGCTCGAACTGGTCGAGTTTATCCAGTCCTTTTGCGATCAAGCGTACGGCCCCGTACCAGTTGCCGGTGCGCTGGTGATGGAAGCCGACCCCGATCTGCAATATGCCCTGATAGAGCAGCCGGATGCTCGACTCCTCCTCCCGCCAGGCGTCTTCAAGGTATTCGTGGCACTCATAGAAGCGTCTCCGGTTGAATTCCGAGACGCCGCGACGGACGAGAGGAGAAAGCGGTTCCCGGGGCTCTAGTGGCAGCCGCAGCCGCTACCGCAACCGCCGCTGACGGCCCCGCGAGCCATCCGGGCGTCCATCATTGGGTTGGTGTTCGAGTAGGGGTTGCCGGAACCCATCGCAACGAAGGTCGTCATCATCCTGGAAGAAGACTCAGAGCCACACGCCGGACAGGAGGCCGGATCGTCGGCCTCGCTCATCGAGCGCATAAGATCAAAGCTATCAGAACATTCGCCGCATTGGTACTCGTAGAGAGCCATCAAATTCCACCTCACCCGGTTGTCTTGATCCTGTGAGGGTATTCTACCCCCGCCAGAGGCTCCTTACCTGCCACACCGCATCTTTCGGTTGAAGAAATCGATCTCCACGCTTAAACTCTCACGGCTCTACGAAGGGCCCGTAGCTTAGTTGGGAGAGCGCCGCCCTTGCACGGCGGAGGTCGGGAGTTCGAGTCTCCCCGGGTCCACTCCTATTTTACCTGCAAGCACGCACAAAACGAAAGCCTCCGATACACTCATCCGGAGGCGACGTGCATCAACCGTGCATCAACCCGGCTAGATGAGTGTTGCAAGGTTTTATGAGATAGAAAGAGAGCCCTCCGAGGACTTCCCGACCAAAGGAGCGTCGGATGGCCCTCACTCACCATACCCCACGCCTCGTCCTTCTGGAAGATGCCGCCACGGTCTTGTTCTGCCTCGTGGACGACGCATACCCGAATCTCAATCCCGAGGGACTTGGCTACGCGGCCATAAAAAGGCCCTCGGATTCGGAGGTCATAACGCTCGCGCTGTTGCAGCAGCTTCGCGGCGTGGAGTCGGAGAGGTCGTTTCTGCGCGAGTCGGAGCGTTTCTTTTGCAACCTGTTCCCCGGCGTCGTGGGCTACGCCCCCTCCTCGTTGCACCGGCGCGTGAGGAGGCTCAGGCGCTTTCTCAAACCCCTTCGGCGGAGCGTCCTTGCCGACCTCGTCGGCGAACCGGAGACCCTCATCTGCGACTCGACGCTGCTCTCGGTGCTTCACCCGCGCCAGGTCCGGCAGTCGGCGGTGGGCTTCGA
>JBPCNU010000025.1:0-5680 GCA_051000975.1 Rubrobacter sp. | reverse complement strand
TGGTCTTGCTCGCGGTTCTGATCTTCCTGACCTATCTCTTCGGGGGATACGTTTCGGGGAGGCTCGCCCGCTTCGACGGGGGACGCAACGGAGCGATGAGCGTCGTGTGGGCTTTGCTCGTCGGGTTCCTGCTCTTCGTCGCCGGGACGCTGCTTCCGGGGAGCGCCGGGGAAGCTGTGAGGGACTTCTACCAGGGTAGCCTGTTGCCGACGTTGAGCGGCCTTCTGGGGCTGGGAGCCGTGGGTATCGGGGTTATCGCGGGTGTGCTGGTAATCGCCGTCCTCGGTGGAATCGTCGGGGGGAAGATCGGCAGCCGCTACCACGACGAGATAGATCAGACGACCTGATCGGTTCGTATCGAGCGCACCCGGCCTCGAAACCAGAGACCGGGTGCGCTCGTAAGATAGGTCGCAGGTAATAGAATGCGTTCGAGAATGCGTCACCAAAACCCCAGGCAAAGACTGGAGAAATCATGAACAAGATGGATCTCGCGATGAAGATACTCAAGCACCCCAGAGCGCGTAAGATCGCCGCGAGCCCTCAGGCCCGGCGGCTCGTGATCAAGGCCATGAAAAACGAGACGGTCAGGAAGACAGTGATGAAGCAGGTCACCAGGAACCTTTTCCGCTAGGCCGCACGGGTCTTTCCAGGAACGTTTCTAGGAGCGGACCGGCTCGACCGTCCGACGAGAGATGTCCCGGACGACTTCGAGCAGGGAGTTCGTCTCGCGCCAGACCTCTAGCTGTAGCTCGGACTCGGTCGGGCTATGGACCATCTCCTCCACGAACAAGAGATCACGCCCGGAGGCTTCAGCGGCGCGGGAGACCAGAGCCTCGAGGGCGGCCTTCGTCGGGATGACTTCATGTGAGTTGTGGTCGGAGAAGTAACCATTCAAACCGTAGCGTTGCGCGCTCCACTTGTTCTCCTCTATCTCTCGGCTCGGGCGGATAGGGACGAGCTCGCCCGACTCGTACTCGTTGGAGAGCATGTCGCAGACAGCGGCGGTAAGGGTGATGAGCCCCTCTGAACGGCGGGTGTCAGACTGTGAATCGAAGGCCCGCACCTCGATAGTCCCGAGACCGGGGTGCGGACGAACATCCCACCAGATCTCACTAAGGCTGTGTATCGAAGCCGAACGCCGGGCGAAGTTGACGTATTTATCGTAGCTCTCCCAGTCGCCGAGCGGCTCCGGCATCCCGGCCCGATGAATGGAGCGGGAGAAGATGAGGATGCGCGAGGAATGCATCTCCGTATGTTCACCCTGCCAGAACGGTGAGTTGACCGAGAGGGCAAGCATATGTGGGACGTACTCTCGGAGCCGGTCGAAGAGGTAAACGGCCGTTTTCTTGCCCCGGACGGCGTAGTGGACGTGTAGGGAGAAGGTATTGTTGCGTCGTATAAGCCAGCCCAGTTTGCTCTTCAGGCGCAGGTAGTGGGGCTTGTCTATGATGTTCTGCTCGCGCCAGTCTCCGAGCGGCTCGGTGCCGCTCGTGCCGAGGAGCCTGCCGAGGTTCTCTGTGTGTCCTAGGAGGATCTCGCGCCGGGCGCGGAGGTCTCCGGCTACGCTCGACGGTTCGGGGTGCGGGGAAGTGTTCGCCTCGATCTCACAGTCTATAAGCTCACCGGAGAACTCCTTGTCGGATTCGGCGGCGAGGATCTCCTGCGCCCCGCTCGCGAGCTTGCCGGTCTCGGGGTCGGCGAGCCAGAGTTCCTCTTCCGCACCGAGGGTTCCCTCCGCTCCGGCCTGCTCGAAGGCGTCTTCCGGGATCAGCGGCTCTTCGAGCGGTTCGTAGAGGGTGGTTTGGCTGGTCGGGGCGGTGGTGTCTGTGGAGAGCGACGCGCGCTCTTCGTTAGTATCTCTCATGGGTCGAGTATATTTACCCGACTCACACCCGGCAATCGGTTCGGAAAAGAAGCGAGCGCATGCCAGGAGAGTAGAATAAAATATCGTTAGGAGCCGACCGGAAGCCTGTAGCCGGTTCGGAGAAGCGAGGAGTCTACCGGAGGTCTGCAAATGTCGGTCGAGATCGGGACAAAAGCACCACAGTTCTCCTTGCCCACGGACTCGTGGGACAGGAAAGTCTCTTTGAAGGAGAAGATAGAAGACGGCCCGCTGGTCCTGTTCTTCTACCCCGGAGACTGGTCCACTATCTGCACGGATCAGCTAGAAGTCATCGAGGACTACCTGCCGCAGCTCGAAGAACGGGGCGCGAGCGTCGCTGCCGTCAGCGTCGACTCGCCCTGGTCTCACGCCGCCTTCGCTCACGCTCGCGAGCTTACCATTACCCTGCTCTCCGACTTCGACCGTGAAGTGGTGAAGGAGTATGGCGTCCTGCGCGGCGAGGGCTTTTCGGAGCGGGCCTACTTCGTTATAGACTCGGGCGGCAACATCGTCGCCCGGCGTATCGAGGAGAAGCTCTCCGACACGCCTGATATGGAGGAAATTATCTCCGACCTCGACCGAACACTGCTGAACTGAGGGGCCGGATATTCGTCTTCGAGCCGGAGGCGCGTGAGACTTCCTGAGACCCGCCGAACCGGAAATCATCCACCAGGACCACGCTGCACGAGCGGCCTTTATCGCCCTGACCCTGACTTACGGCGCCCCGACGCCGGGGCTGGGCTCGCGCTACGCCGATGATGGTTCCGGTCCGGCACACGAGGCACGGATGCTCGGGGCTGCTGAGATCCGGGCAGTCCTCCTCGAAACGGCGAACTATTCGCTCGGCCAGACCCTGAGCCGGGCCGTTCTGGCTTCAAAGCAGCTCACCGGCTTCGCCGACCACCGGGCGGCGGCGTATCTCGCGCCGCTGGTCAAGGCCAACGTTACCGGGGTCGGGGTGGGGAAGTCCCTCGATGAGGCCGGAATAGAAGACGCGAGGGACTTCCTGGCGGTATTCGGTGAGCCGGAGTCGGGTGGACCGAGGCGGGAGGACCGCGCTCTCGTCGGTGCGCTGGACGTCGCAATTCTCGGCAGCCGGAGGGTCATGCTCCGGGACGTGATGCGCTTCGCCTCGCGAGGCGACCCGCTCGCTCGCGACTACGCAACGGCCTTCGAGATATCGAGGGATCTCAGCCGACCTGCTATCCTGTCCGCCCTCTCTCGCGGGGACTCCTCGCGGGCGGCGGTGGTTCAGGGTTACCTCGAAACCCTCGCCGAAGTACCGGATCTAGACGTGGTAGCGAGGGCCGGGGAGCGAGAGGCCGAGGAGGTCTCCCGGATGGCGCGGGGCGTCGTAAAGGCCGGAGGGGTACATTCCCGGCGCGGTCTCGAAGGCGTCTCGAACCTCGGTGGGCTGCTTCGCGAGGACTCCCGACTCTCCCCGACGGCGACCGAACCGGCCGTCATCGCGGCGGCGTACCTAGTCTGTATAGAACACGGTCCCGGCGTGCTGGCCCGCAGCATCCGGGCGACCGCCCACCGGAACCGGGGCAGGTAAGACGACCGCAGGAAACTGTAACGGTATTACCGGCGAAACCTCACCGCAACGATAGAATCAAGGAAAGCCAACGAGAAACACGAAACGTTCTCACAACGATGCTACGAGCGGAGGTAGAGTCACCATGAAAGCCCTCGTCATAGTCGGACACGGTTCACATCTGAACGGGGATTCGAGTCAGCCGGTTTACGATCACGCCGCGCGCATCAGGGAGATGGATGACATCCCGGATGGTGGCTTCGATGAGGTGGTGGAGTGCTTCTGGAAGGAAGAGCCCGCCATGCGCCACGTCGTGGATACCGTCGAAGCCGATGAAGTCTACGTCGTCCCGGCGTTCATCTCCGAAGGGTACTTTACTCAGCAGGTCATCCCGAGAGAACTCGGACTCGATGGCGAGGTAACGCACCGCGACGGGAAGACCATCCACTACGCCGGGCCGCTCGGGGCGTTCGAGGAGATGCCGGACGTCATCCTGGAGCGAACGAGCGACCTGATGGCGGGCAAGGAACTCCGTGAGGGGCGAACCGCTCTCGTCCTGCTCGGGCACGGCACCGACCTGAACAAGAATTCTAGTAGCGTCATCTACCTCAACGCCGAGCGCATCCGGGAGCGGGGGATATACGACGTGGTGAAGGTCGGGTTTCTGGATCAGGAGCCTGAGATCGGCGAGGTCGTGCGCTCTATAGAGGCGGAGAACATCATCGTAGTTCCGGTCTTCATCGCCGAAGGCTGGCACACCCGCGAGACAATCCCCGAAGACCTCGAACTCGACGGTGAGGTTACGGTGAGGCCGGATCGGACGATTTTCTACGGCGGGCCGGTCGGGACGCATCCCTCGATGGCGCGTCTGATCGCCGACCGTGCTATCGAAGCGAAGAGCCGCGCCCTTGCCTGAGATCCACCGGAAGGAGAGCGTCGCCGCCGAAGCTCGCCGGGCTTTCACCGCCTGGATCGAAGGTGCTGAGTTCGGGCAGGCATTTGGGGAGGTGCGGGTTACGAAGACGCTGGCGTCGAACGGCTACACGGTTCATCACCGCGACGACGAGCCGGAAGCGACGTCCGAGGCCTACACCGACCCGCGCCTGGCCCGCGAGGTTGCTCGCCTGACGGAAGAGGGCGAATACCGACCGCTCAAGAGCTCCCCGAACCTCCGGCGCGGCTGGCGGCTCGACCTCCGGAACGACCACGAACTCATGACCGCCATGAACTACCTCTATCCGGCGGCGGTAACGCACTGGCACCGGGAGCGCGAGGGGCGACTCGAAATAACGAGCTTCCGGGAGAACGCCGGTCGTCAGAGCGGCATCTACGAGCGGATCAAACACCTCTCCGACGCGGCGGTCCAGAACGCGGTCAGCGCGTGCTGCGAAGATTCCGTGTGTCTCAAGCGAACGCTCTGGGACGTAGACGAGGGCAACCCGCTCGGGATGGATCGGGGAGCAGGTGAGATCCCCTGCCCCGAACCGTGCAGCGTCTTCGTGGCCTTCGCGCGGAAGGTACGCTCCTTCGAGAAGGAGGAGATCTACCGCGAAGACGACCCCGAAGGACTCACTCCGTCCGAGAAGAAAGACCTCCTCGCGCTCGTCGGGGCCGTGGCCGGTGGCGAACCGAAGCTCGCCCGCGAGGCCGAGTTCGACGAGCCGCTGAACGTCCGGCGGATGCGCTACCGGAGGCTCACCCTCTCTCCGAAGCTCGAAGTAAGCAGGGGTGACGCTTGACCAAAGACGGAGAACCCTCAGGCGCTCCGGCGAGTGCCCCGGCGAACGACGCGCACCTGATCCAACTGGTAAGAGGCGCGCTCGGTTGTGAGGAGTTATTGCGCAACGGGCCGCGCCTGAACGTGAGTTCCTGCGGAATGGTCGTCTCGCTGCACGGTTTCGTAGAAGACGCAGCGCACCGCGAACGCGCCGAAGAAGTCACGGGTTCCGTGCGAGGGGTCGAAGGGGTCATAAACAGGCTCCGCACCCCATGAACCCGCGAAACCCTGTCGAAACTACTTCAGGATCACACCGTATCCAGAGGTTGAGGTTGTGGTGCCCTCTGCGAGATGACCTCTGTTTTGCGGGTCTCCGCATCGGGTATGCCAACCGACCAAGACGTGAACACGGAAGCTAGTGAGATACGGGAGGCGACGAATGCCATCTACCGGAAAGAAACTGAAGGGCGGCAAGCTCGCGAGCAAGGCCGGGGCGAAGGTCGGTCGCAAGCTAGCGCCGCACGCCGGAAAGACCGCTCTGAAG
>JBPCNU010000024.1:0-4965 GCA_051000975.1 Rubrobacter sp. | reverse complement strand
CCGTTCGCGGGCCGTGTCCATCTGCGCCTGGTAGGTCGCTATTTCGGCCTGTATCGCAGAGAGGGTCTCCCTGAGCGACGCAAGCTCCCGATTCAACTCACCCTCGTTCTGCTGCTTCTTGAGGCCGAGCTCGTACTCGTAGGTGTAGGCTTCCTTGGCGACGCGCACCATCTCCGGTGAGGCCAGGTCCATCCGGTACTCCTGGCTCGACGGCTCAGCGTGGGTGATGTTCGCGCTCATGAACCGCACCGCCGGCAGGAACTGCTGGTTCAACGCCTCGATAAAGATATTCGTGCTCTCACCGACGAGGTCGTATATAGCCTCGGCCCGCTGTTCGTAGATCATAGTCCGCGTGACCTCGCTGATCGCGTTCTGGAGCTTGTCCGAGAACCCCTTCACCCCGCCTAGAGCAAAGATGAACTCTGCCGGATCCTCGATCTTGAACTGAAGAAACAAATCCACCGAAGCGTTCACCCGCCCCGACGTAGGAGCCTCGCGAATAGGCGCGTTGTAGGGATATTCTCTTGTTGTGTTGACTATATAATTCACTCGTTTCCAGGGACTGAAAAGTGTCTTCCGGCCCGGTCCGGCGACCTCTTCGAGCTTCCCGAAGCGCGTGATGAGGGCGACGGAGCCTTCCGGCACCATCACCAGCGAGCGTCGCCACCAGCTGAACGCCGCGTAGATGAGCAACAGCAGCCAGAGGTGCGGCCCGAAGAGCGCGAGGCCGGGGTTCGGACCGGTCGAGAACAGTACCACGACGCTCGCAAGCAACCCGATAACGGCAAAGAACGCCACGATGAACGGCCACAGTGCGAGTCGGGACTTCGGCATGACTACAGGTGAGATGACGTTCGTATACTGCCCGCCTTCGGCCCGCTCCGGGAAGCTTCGCCCGAGAACCTCCTGCGCTTCGTCGAGCGGGACGGTATGAGCCTCGATGCGGGTGCTGACCGACTCGCCGAGTTCGCGAGCGGAGAGGAAGTCCTGCGCGTTCACCTGGAACTGCTCGAAGGCTCCGTCCTCGCCGCCGAGGGCGTCCGAGGCCGCCCCTCTCGCCCGCTGCCCGACTCCACGAACATCCATGAGAAACCCTTTCCTTACCGCTTACCCTTCGACCGGGATGAATCCCCAGATCTGGTGCAGGTCCAGCCCGATACTACTTAAGATACCATGCACCATTCCGGCAGATCACTCCACGCAAAGTGCAAGGCTGGAGCCTGCGCCTTGCCCGGTTAATCGCTCTGAGTTTCGCCGGAGTTCGCCCTCACACAGCGGAGTTTATCCTCACTCCGCGCGCTTCTTTCTCTCCTCCTCACCGTCCTCTATACGGTCGAGGAAGCTCCGGAGGGTCGGGAAGGGGAAGACGCTGACCATCAGGGCACCCAGGGTGAGGACGGTCGCGCAGGCCACGGCGGGCGGCGGGGAGAGCAGGGCGAGCCCTACAACGGCCAGTCCGGCGGGTGGGATCGGCAGACCGACGAAGACCCGGTGGTTCTTCACCAGCGGGAACCTCGCGAGCCTCACGGCCCCGGCTACGACGAAGAGGACGGCCACCGCCACCCCGAGGGAACCGAACTCGCTGAGGGCCGCCACGAACAGCGCGAACGCCGGAGCGACCCCGAAGGAGACGACGTCCGCCAGGGAGTCGAGGTTGGCTCCGAACTCGCTCCCGGAGTCGGACTGGCGGGCGATTATTCCATCCAGCAAGTCGAAGACGGCAGCGACCCCGACGAGGAGCGCGGCCCTGGCGAGATCCCCCTGTGCCGCGAACACGAGCGCGGAGAAACCGGCGGCGAGGTTGCCGAAGGTCGCGAGGTTCGGGAGGGTCAGGAGTCGTCGGTCGTTCAAAGGTCGGGCGTCCCCCGGCCGTCCGTACCCTCTTCGGGGGCGCGGCGGTAGCGGGCTATTTCGGTCATCCCGGCCTTTACCTTCGTTCCGCGCTCGGCGAGGACTTCGGCCGAACCCACCGGGAACAGCACATCGGTGCGGCTCCCGAAGTGAATGACGCCGAGCCTCTGGCCGGATCTCACGGTCTCGCCCGGCCCGACGAAGGGAGTTATGCGGCGGGCGATCATCCCCGCCTTCTGCACCAGCACGTAAGCCCCGAACTCTCCGTCTATGACGGTCCTGATCCGGTAGTTATCACCGCTCCCGCCGAAGAGCGCCGGGGTGTAGCCGCCTTCTATCTCCTGCAGGCTTCGTACGAGACCGCCGAAGGGGGCGCGGTTCACGTGGACGTTCTGCAGGTTGAGGAAGATGCTTATCCTCACCGCCCGCCCGAGCGTTTCGTCCTCGACCTCTTCTACCTCCCTCACGAGGCCATCCGCCGGGGCGTAGACGGAGAGCACACCCCGAGCCGTCTCGCGCTCCGGATCCCGGAAAAAGAAAAAGATGGAGGCCGCGAGCGCGAGCAAGACCCCACCGACCTTTCGCGATCCGAGGATAAAGACCAGAATCCCCGGCACGAAGACCGGGAAAAAATAGCGGCGGGCGACGCGCCAGGTGCGGCGGGTCATCATGATTTTCCCGGCCTGATGGGGGCCATACACCGGTACAGGAACGCGGGCGGCACGTTGAGCGGAGACAGGATCCGCTCCACCGATGCGAACCGCTCTTCGAGGTCGGCCTCGATGCCTCGCGAATACTGGAGCACGAGGAACGCCCCGTCCGGCGCGAGGATGCGGGGCACGAGGTCGAGGATGTCACGCCCGACCGGATGCGGCAGCGTCGTGAATGGGAGGCTGCTCACCACCGCGTCGGCGTGTTCGCCGCCAAGATACTCCCCGGCTCGCTCCGCCGAGTCCTTTATTACCGTCAGGCGTCTGTCCGGGAGCCTCTGTGCGGTGAGCTCGGCGATGGCCCCGTCAACCTCGAGGGCGAGAAGTCGAGCCTCCGGCGAGAGCCGCCGCAGTATCTGAGCCGTGTAGACCCCGGTTCCGACCCCGAACTCGAGCGCGACCTCGGCGCGAGAGAGGTCGCTCATGTCGAGGAGGTCGCAAACGGCCCGGCGTGAAGTCGGCCAGACGGCTCCGACCTGCCGGGGGTTTGCGATCATCGACCGCGCGAAGAGCATCCGCCGTCTGATATCAAGCCTGTCTTCACCGACCAAAACCTTCACCCTCCAGTTCTCCCGTTCGTTCTTCCTGTTCGTTTCCACGCTCGCGACCTCACCGGAAGCTCGCCAGCAGAAGATCGCAACCTACTCTACACCAGCCTCCACCTTCGGACGGTGAAAGCCGTCCACCTGCTATCTTTGAGCGTATGAAGACTTCCGGGCTACGGGCTTTCTCCGACCTCGCGCAACACATTCTCTCCGTTGAAGCTCCCCCAGACAGCACGACGCGCGTCGTAGCGGTAGATGGTCCTTCCGGCTCCGGCAAGACGACCTTCGCCGCCCGGCTTGCCTCGCACCTTTCATGCCCGACCGTCCACATGGACGACCTCTATCCCGGCTGGGACGGTCTCGCCGACTCGACCCGCTGCCTGAAAGATTGGATCCTGACCCCCCTCGCACAAAATCGCCCCGCTCGCTACCGACGCTTCGACTGGTACGCGAACGCCTACGCCGGGTGGCACGACGTCCCGACCTCGGAGGTCCTCGTCGTCGAAGGCGTCGGGAGCGGGGCTTCGGCGGAGCACCTCTCGTTTCTCATCTGGGTCGAAGCCCCGAAACCTCTTCGCATGAAGCGCGGCATCGAGCGCGACGGCGAGGCCTTTCGACCGCACTGGGAACGCTGGGCCGCCCAGGAAGAAGCGATGTTCCGCGCCTCCCGCACCCGCAAGCGAGCCGACCTCCTCGTCAACGGCGTCAACGGAGACCCGAAGACCCCTCACGACCCGGAACGTGGATTCATCCTTCTCCCTGCCTGAAAACAGAGACCAGAGCAGAGACCGTATGAGCCTTTGCATGAAGGTGCATGCCCGGCGGTTACAATCTTCGGGCATGCACCGGGACACGAACAACAGAAACAACAGAGACGCTAGAAGACACGCCCTCGTCCTCGGAGCGGGGATGAGCGGGCTGCTCGCGGCGAAGGTACTCTCGGGCTACTTCCGCGAGGTCATCATCCTCGACCGGGACGGCTTGCCGAACAGCCCGGAAGACAGAAAAGGCATCCCGCAGGGTCGGCATCTGCACACCCTCACGACTCGCGGGAGCGAGCTTCTCGAAGGCTTCTTCCCCGGCCTGGACGCGAGGCTCGCGCGACTCGGTGCGCCCGGGCTGGATCAAGGCCTGGACCTCCTGACGGACTTCCCCGAGGGTCGCCTCCCGCGCTTCGAGTCCGGCCTGTCCCTGCGGGCCGTGAGCCGCTCCCTTTTGGAAAGCGAAATCCGCCACCTGGTGGAGGACATCCAGAACGTCTCATTCCTCCAGCATCGAGAAGCAACGGGCTTGCTGCACCTGAAGGGTCGAGTCTTCGGGGTCGCGTTTCGGCAACGAAGCGGCCCCGGCGACACCGGGGAACTCGAAGCCGACCTCGTGGTGGACGCGACCGGGAACGCCTCTCGCGCCCCTGGATGGCTGAGGGAGATCGGCTACGAACCGCCCGAAGAGGAGACGATAGACGCCCGGCTCGGCTACGCGACGCGCTGGTACGAAGCACCGGAGAACCCCGACTGGAAGAGCCTCGCCGTGCTGCCCGACTGGCCCGACAACCCTCGCGGCGGGACCCTCCGAATAGTCGAGGGCGGCCTGATGACGGCGGTACTCATCGGCATCGGTGACGTACAGCCCCCCTCCGGCGACGGCGCGGGCGAAGCTTTCGAAGAGTACGCGAGCCTCCTCCACAGCCCCACCTTCCATGAAGCCGTCCGGGGCGCAAAGCCCGTCTCCCGGGTCTACGGCCACCGCAGAACCGCGAACCGCCGCCGTCGCTACGACCGCGGGCCGATGCCGGAGGGGTTCATCATTACCGGGGACGCGGCCTGCGTTCTGAACCCGTCTTACGGTCAAGGCATGAC
>JBPCNU010000023.1:0-4300 GCA_051000975.1 Rubrobacter sp. | reverse complement strand
TCGCCGGACTGCCGGACGGCTTCTTCCCGGTCCGCCGAGGCGAAGAACAGCGGGACGTGAGCGAGGCGCATGATGGAACCGTTGCCCGCATCGTATTCGCCCGTGCCGCCGCTGTACGGGTCGCCCGTCCGGAGGAAACGGTCGAGCGCGCTGCTGGTCGTGTTGCCGATGTCGAAGCATTTGCCCGTGCTGCTGAGGTAGCCTTCGTCGCGCCAGCGGACGTAACGCTCCAACTGATCGGTGAGATCCGGGCCGTTGTTCTCGATCAAACTCTCGGCGAGGCAGAGCGCCATCGAGGTGTCGTCGGTCCAGTAGCCGGGTGGATTGCCGTGTACCGTATACCGGTTCATTTCCGTCACCGGGTCGAACGACCCCCGGTCCATGAATTCGACCTGCGCCCCGAGCGCGTCCCCGGCGGCGAGGCCGAGCATCGCGCCTCTGAATCTCTCTACCTGTTCCATTTCCGCCTCCTCGCGAACTTGCGGACGTATTCTTCCTGAGCGGGGAATTCGATCGTCCCTTCGCGGGTCTCACGGATGGTCTGGATGGCCTCTTCCGGCCCAAGGCTGAGCGAGACCAGGACGCAGGCCGCGACCGTCCCGGTCCTGCCGAGACCGCCCCGGCAGTGGATAACGACGTTCTTCTCCTCTTCGAGGGCTTCTTTGATGTCCAGGATCAGGCCAACGAACCGGTTCTCTTCCCAGCCCTCCGGAACGCTCGTATCTACTATCGAGAAGTGCATGACCCGCAGGCTGCTCTCCCGCGCCGAGCGAAAAAAGTCGTCCATGCCGTACCCGCCGTACTCGAAGTCCTCCATCAGCGAGACGAGATAATCGGCCTTGTACTCGCCCCGCAGCATCGCAAGGTCGGCTTGGAGGTCGCGCTCCCAGCGAAACCCGTAACTGCTGTCGGCCTTCATGCCCGGCGCGAACGTCATCCCGAGCCCCGCCGGGAGGTCGATCACCTCATCCACCCAGTCCACGCGCAAGGGGTAGTCTTTAGAGGTCCTTGGGTCATCACCCAAGCCCGGCTCCTCTCCTCGGTTCCGTTACCGTATTGTATGGCAGAGAGTAGACGGAACCCTGCGGCTCGAATCTCTTCAGGCACCTCCCGTCGCAACCAGAGCGTACTTCCCGTCGTTTTTCAGGTTCGCTGAGAAATCCCGCAGCTCTCCGAGGCTCTGGATCAGATAAGCAAACAGCGACCCCGTCGCGTAAGGATCACTGCCTCGAGTTCCGAATCACTTGCAAACGAACACGATGTACCTCAGGTAGCTCCGAGCCGGTGGAGAGAACGGGCCGAGGCGTTCTGGGATGTCACCGTTCCAGTCGCTTCCTTCTTAGAAGAATGTTATCCAGAACTCCCCGGATGGAGCTTGCCTGAAGACGTTACTGGTTGCGTTGTTTCAGTAGCGTTGGATCAGGAAGACTCCGAGGAGCACGAACGTTACGCCGACGATGCGCTGCAAGGTTACTTCGTGGATCACCACGCCGAGCAGCCCGAAGTGATCTATGACGACCGAAGCGAGCATCTGCCCCGAGAGGAACAGCCCGACCGACGGAGCGGCTCCCAACTTCGGCGTGATGATGATGGAGGCGAGGATGTAGCCCGCGCCGAGCGCGCCGCCCGTCCAGATCCACCACGGCGCACCCGAGAAGTTCATCCCGCTGAGCTGCGGGAGTCCCCGGCTCAGAACGAGCGCAGCGACGGTGAGCAGCACCGCCCCGATGATGAAAGAGACTGCGGCGGCGATGACGGGGCCGCCGACGACCCCGCGAAGCTGCGTGTTCACGGCGAACTGCGTCGGGAGAGCCGCACCCGCAAGCAAAGCAAACGGCAGGAGAAACAGGAGCCCCGTCATCTTCACGCTCGCTTCCTAGTTTCTCGGCTCGTAAACGTCGTAGATCATCGGCTCGAGCCCCTCGTCTCCGACGCCGGTGCGGTACTGTATGTACCTCGCTCGTTGCAGATACGCGAGCGAGGTTCTTACCTTTCCCGCAAGCTCCGGCACCGCGTCCTCGATGTCCTCGACCTTCGACGCATCGAGAATGACGTCTGCCTCCGCGTTGTCCTGCCACAGCTCCCAGAGCCGCCGCCAGAGAGCCTCGGTCTCCGGTGTGAGTGGTTCGCGTTCCATGTTTTATCTCCCTAACCTTTCTTCGCGTGACGTTTCAGCTCGAAGACTACGTGAGCAAGCTCCGGTACGAGCAGCTTCTCCACCGCGAGCCGCACAGCGTTCTTCGAGCCGGGGAGGCACACGAGGAACTTCGTGCCGACCGCCCCCGCCGTCGCCCGGCTAAGCATCGCCGCCGCCCCGACCTCTTTGTAGGAGAGCATGCGGAAGATCTCCCCGAAGCCGTCGAGTCTCTTATCTATCATGCCTTCGGCGACCTCGTAGGTCGTATCCCTGCCGGAGATGCCCGTCCCGCCCGTCGTGATGACGGCGTCCACCTCGGAGTCGGCGAGGAGGGTCGTTATTCTGTTCCGGATCTCTTTGGCTTCGTCTTTTACGATGTCCCGCGAGGTTATTTCGTGGCCCGCCGCTTCGAGGAGTTCCTGGATGGTGTCGCCGCCCGTGTCGTCTTCGGTGGTTCTGGTGTCGCTGATCGTCAACACCCCGACGCGAACCGTCTCCGGCGCGGCTTCCCGGTGCTGCCTCGTCGCTTCGCTCATATGAGGTTTCCTCCCTGCAGGAACGGGTTGGTATCCCGCTCCCGCGCTATCGTCGTGCTCGGCCCGTGCCCCGGATAGACGAACGTCTCCTCCGGCAACGTGAGCAGCCGCTCGGTGATGCTCTGTATCAGGAGCGGCCCGTTCCCGCCCGGCAGATCCACCCGCCCGACGCTCCCCGCGAAGAGCGCGTCCCCGGCGATTAACACCCCTTCGTTTTCCTCGTAGAAGCCGAGGTGTCCCGGCGAGTGTCCGGGCGTATAGAGTGATTTCAGGGTCAGGGAGCCGACCGTTATCTCCTCGTCGTCCGCTATGAACTCGTCTATCTGCGGTATCTTTCCGAACTTCATGCCCATCATCATCGCCTGGGCGGGGAGTTGCTTCAGCATAGGGTCGGCCTCCTCGTTAGCGAGGACGGTGCAGGAATATTCCTCGACCGCTGCGACGACCGCGCCGACGTGATCTATGTGAGCGTGGGTCAGGAGGATCTTCTCCACGACAAGGTTGGTCTGCTCGACCATCATTGCTATTCTGGCGGCCTCGTCGCCGGGGTCTATGAGGACCGCCGAGCCGGAAGCCTCGTCGCCTACGAGATAGCAGTTCTCCTGAAACGGCCCGACCGTTATCATCTTGAGTATCAAGGTTTCGCTTGCCTCCGATCAAAGGGGTGTCATGCTCACCCACCGGATTATACGGGAAGGCTTATGGCTCTCGTGGTGTAAGAAGAACTCGGTTCGGGAGTGTCCTGACTCTCCTCCACCGACGAAAGGAGCGAGGTAATTTCCTCTGATCTACAGCGGGTTGCAAAGTGTCTGACCCATCAGGCATCATGAGTAGATGAACGCATATTCTTTGGATCTCAGGGAGAAGATCGTCCAAGCTGTCTACAGGCGCGCAATGGGAAAGAGTGAGGCCGCTCGCACTTTCTGGGTCTCGCTCTCCTCGGTGAAACGATACGTTTCTATGGCTAGAGAAGGCAAGCCGCTCACTCCGAAGATACGGCCCGGCCTGCGACCAAAGCTAGACGATAGGGCCAGGAGGTTGCTTGCACGGGACGTAGCCGAACGTCCTTTTCTTACACATTCTAAGAAGTGCGAATATCTGAAGGTGGTGGCGGGTCTGTCGGTGAGCAACTCGACGATGTGCCGGGAACTCAAGCGGATGGAGAACACCCGTAAAAAGGGGGCGTGAAAGCGGGTGAGCGCGACGAGTTCGAAAGGGCTGCGTGGCGGGTTCTGGTTTGCCAGAGGCTCGACTTTCGAGACTTCGTGTTTGTGGACGAGTGCGGGTCCAACACTTCTCTTGCTCCCATTTACGGCTACTCGCTTCGTGGCGAGCGGGTGTTTCTTGAAGCACCTCGTAAGCGAGGTCCCAACACGACGCTTTTGGCGAGCCTGTCCATCGAGGGGCTTTTGGAGAGTGCCTGGCAGTTGAAGGACCAGCCACGAAGATTACCTTCGAGACCTACCTCGAGCGGGTACTCCAAAACCGAGCCTTGAAGCCGGACAGGTTGTAGTGATGGACAACTTGGCAGCCCACAAAGGCGAGAAGGTCAGGGAACTGATCGAGGAGCGGGGCTGTGAGCTTCTGTATCTGCCGCCTTACTCGCCGGATCTCAATCCCATCGAGG
>JBPCNU010000022.1:0-4209 GCA_051000975.1 Rubrobacter sp. | reverse complement strand
TTTCAGAACATGCTCCTTCTGCGTCAGGCGTCGGAGTTGCTTGAGGAGAGGGGTTTCACGGTCTACCGGCATCGGCGGGTGCCGACGAGCGACGGGGGGCTGGCTCTGGGACAGGCGGTGCTAGCGGATGTGATGTTCGGGCAGTCCGGGAGATCCGAGAAGAACGGGGTAGCGAGTTGTTGACGGCAGACAGAGAAGATCAAAGGCGGACGACATGTGCTTAGGAATACCGGGTCGGATAGTCGAGATCATCGACGAGGACATCATGCTCGCTAAGGCCGAGGTGAGCGGGGTCCGAAGGAACATAAACATCGGCCTCGTCCACTACGACGAGCATCGGGTGGAGGTCGGAGACTGGGTCCTGATCCACGTCGGCTTCGCGATGTCGACGCTCGACGAGGAGGCAGCGGAGGCCGCCCTGAAAGCCCTTCAGGAGATCGGCGACGAGTACGAGCAGGAGCTGGAGGAACTCAAAGCCTCCAGGATCGAATGACGATGAACGAAGAACCCCTGCTCTCGGACTACTGCACCCTGGACCACGACGGGTGTATCACCTGCTCCGACGCCGGGATACCGGTGCGTGTACTGTCCACCGCCGGAGACGACGCCCTCTGCGAAGACGCGGCGGGCAACCGGGCCGAGATAGCCGTGGAGCTCGTCTCCCCGGTACGGACCGGTGAGGTGCTCCTGACGCACGGGGGCGTCGCCATAGGCAGGGTCACGGAGCAAGAAGCCGATGGGAGGAACACATGAAATACGTGAGCGAGTTCCGAAACGCAGACCTCGCACGGGCCATCTCGGCGGAGATAGCCTCGACGATAGACCCGAACCGCCACTACAAGCTGATGGAGGTCTGCGGGGGCCACACGCACACCATCTACCGTCACGGCATAAAGGACCTCCTGCCGGAGCAGATAGAGCTCGTGCACGGCCCCGGTTGCCCGGTCTGCGTCCTGCCGATGGGCCGGGTGGACGAAGGCATCTCCATAGCCGAACGCCCCGAGGTCATCTTCACCTGTTTCGGGGACATGATGCGGGTGCCGGGCTCGAAGGGAAACCTCCTCGAAGTAAAGGCCGGTGGCGCGGACATCCGCATGGTCTATTCGCCGCTCGACGCCCTTCGCGTAGCGCGCGAGAACCCGGACCGGGAGGTCGTCTTCTACGCCATCGGCTTCGAGACTACGGCCCCCTCGACCGCTCTCACGTTGCAGAGGGCTAAGAGGGAAGGCATCGAGAACTTCTCGGTCTTCTGCAACCACGTTACCATCGTGCCCCCGGTTCGGGCGCTGCTCGATTCGCCGGACCTCCGCCTCGACGGCTTCATCGGGCCGGGACACGTCTCGACGGTCATCGGCTGTAGACCTTACGAGTTCATGCCGAAGGACTACGGCAAGCCGTGCGTGGTGGCGGGCTTCGAGCCGCTCGACCTCTTGCAATCGGCCCTGATGCTGATCCACCAGCTTGACGAAGGTCGCTGCGAGGTCGAGAACCAGTACGGACGCGCTGTACCCTGGGAGGGGAACCTGCAAGCCCTGAAGGCCATGTCCGAGGTCTTCGAGCTCCGGCCGTACTTCGAGTGGCGCGGCCTCGGGTTCATCGCCCAGTCGGCTCTGAAGCTCTCCTCCGAGTATGCAGACTTCGACGCCGAGCTCCGCTACTCCACGCCGGGCATCCGCGTCGCCGACCCGAAGGCGTGTCAGTGCGGCGAGGTCCTCAAGGGCGTCCTAAAGCCGCACGAGTGCCGGGTCTTCGGAACGGCCTGCACGCCCGAACGTCCTCTCGGCGCGCTCATGGTCTCGTCGGAGGGGGCGTGCGCGGCGTACTTCAACTTCGGGCGGAGGTCGTCCGAGAAGGTCGAGGTAGGATCCCGGAGATGACGGGCCGCGAGCAGCGCGTCCTCGATGCCCTCGAACAGGGCCGTCGTCGGCCCCCGAAGTTCGACGCCGAGCGCATAGACATGAGCCACGGCGCGGGCGGCAAGGCGACGCACAAGCTGATAGAGGGCCTGCTGCTGCCCGCCTTCGACAACCCCGCGCTCGCCCCGCTCTCGGATGCGTCCGTGATCCCGTTCGGAGACGCGAAGCTGGCGATGACGACCGACTCCTTCGTCGTGCGGCCGCTGATCTTCCCCGGTGGCTCCATCGGAGAGCTCGCCGTCAACGGAACCGTAAACGACCTCGCCGTCTCCGGGGCGACCCCGCTCGCCCTCTCCTGCGCCTTCATCATCGAGGAGGGTCTGGATACGGCCGTGCTCCGCCGCGAGGTCGCTGCGATGGCCGACGCCGCCGGACGAGCCGGGGTCTCCATCGCCACCGGAGATACCAAGGTCGTCGAGCGGGGGAAGGGCGACGGGCTGTACGTTATCACAACCGGGGTAGGCCTCGCCGACCCGGACCTCGCGCTCTCCACCGCCGCCGTGAGACCGGGGGACAAGATACTCTGCTCCGGCACGCTCGGGGATCACGGGACGGCCATCCTCATAGCGCGCGGCGACCTCGAACTGGAGGCCGAAGTCCTCTCGGATACCCGGTGCCTCACGCCGCTAGTCGAGGCGTTGAAGAGGACCGCCGGGCCGGAACTTCGTTTCATGCGCGACCCGACGCGGGGCGGCGTCGGGACCGTCCTCAACGAGCTTGCCCGCGACTCGGGGCTTGGCGTCGTTCTCTGGGAAGAGAAGATGCCCGTTCGGGAAGTCGTCAACGGGGCGTGTGAGATCCTCGGCATAGACCCGCTCTACGTAGCCAACGAGGGCAAGCTGCTCGCGGTCGTCTCCCCCGAAACCGCCGACGCTGCCCTCGAAGCCCTCCGGAACGTCGAAGGCGGAGAAGAAGCCGAGATAATAGGCGAAGTCCGCGAAGAACCGGCCCGGATGGTCCTCATGCACACCGGCTTCGGCGGCACCCGCATGATAGACATGCTCGTCGGGGACCCGCTGCCGAGAATCTGTTAGGAAGAGAGCTCGGGTGAGCGAGGGAATCATTGGTCGGCAACATACCGATCCACCTCTTTGCAGTTGAGACTTCTAGCCTGTTACGGTATAGTTTATATACCGTAACAGTACCATTCGGAGATGTTAGTGGAGTTCGAGTTTGATGAGGCGAAGAGCCAGAGCAACAAAGACAAGCACGGTATCGACTTTGTCGAGGCCCAGGCTTTGTGGCTGGACGAGACGTTCGTGGAGATTCCGGCGCGCACGGAGGACGAGCCACGTTTTCTTGTCGTGGGCATGATTTTGGAGAAGCACTGGTCCGCAGTTGTCACCTACCGCAGTGAGAAGGTACGGTTGATCTCCGTCCGCCGGTCACGTGTCGAGGAGGTTGAGATCTATGAAAGCTAGCGACTTGGATCGCAGGTTCGACGAAGGCAAGGATGTTACTGCCGCGCTGGACCTGTCACGGATTCGCAGGCCCGCTCAGGAACAGCGACGGGTCAATGTGGACTTTCCCTCATGGATGATCGAGTCCCTCGACCGTGAGGCCCGGCGTCTCGGGGTCACCCGTCAATCCATTATCAAGGTCTGGATCGCCGAGAGGCTCGAACGGAAGGTCTCGTAGAAGCTTGACACGCTTGTCGTATATTTGCTGACGAAGTTTTCCTGTATAGGAAGCACAATGCTCGTCAGCAGCTTTCTACGAAAAGCACAATTCAAAGCATTGCTTGAACACTAGCGGTATTGTTTGTAGTGACATTTTCGAAAAGGGTCTTTAAGATGGCTATAGATAAATCGAAGACTAGAAACTTGATTGAGGGTATCAATGCTGCCTTTGAAGCCTCTACTTCTGGACTGTCAAAAGAGCAGAGAGACTGGTTCAAGAAGAATATAATGGGTGCTGCTTTTGACGAGATTGAAAGGCTAGTTGTCGAGAGTCGCCCTCCAGTTCTGTAGGTGATGGGCAGAAGCGGACACGGTAAATCCTCCCTGATCAATGCTTTAGCTGGCCGCAAGGTTGCCGAGGTGGACGACATCAAACCACGAACTATCGGAGCAGATCCGCATTACATTTCTTTTCCTGAATTCTATGCTGAATGGGAGATAATCGACTCACGCGGCATTTTTGAAACAACCTCTCCCGAAGGTGCTCCTCAGCAGGACGCACTCACCCAAGTCAAGGAAGATATTAGAAGGCACAGACCAGACGTAGTACTGCATGTGATCGCCGCTCCCGAGACAAGAACATTGCAGAATGACTTCAAGGCATTCGCTGAAAT
>JBPCNU010000021.1:0-15897 GCA_051000975.1 Rubrobacter sp. | reverse complement strand
GTCCGGATGACCTATGACCTCGAAGAGCCCGGAGTACGCCGACTCCCGGACGTTCTCGAAGTAGGCTTCGTAGAGTTCGTAGGTCTCGTAGTCCTCGTAGATGGACTGGTCGCTCTGCCGGTCTACCTCGCGGCGGTCGACGCGGTGGACGCTGCCGATAACGTAGTCGTAGGGCAAGGCTCCGGCGACGTGATACATCTCGTCCTCGTTGCCGGGGATGTAGTCCACTTCGATGCCGAGCCGTAGCTGAACGTCTTTGGATTCCTCGCGGGCCTCCAGGAAGGCGGCGAGGTCTATCTTGTCGAGGTAGCGGTCGTGTTCGGTGATGCCGAGTTGTTTTATGCCCCGGCTCCTGGCGACTTCGCAGTATTCGAGGATGTTCTCGACCGTCATGGGGCGGTCGTCGTGGGCGATCACGTGCAGGTGGTAGTCGATCAACGCTTCTCCGATGCTTATAAGGACTCGGACGTTATCTTATAGGAAATCGAGCGCGCTTATAACTCGCCGGGGCTACAGGAGATTCCGCTTTTCTCCCGGCAAGCGCAAGCCCAACCGTCAACCAGCCGCCGCTCAACGTCCCTGCCACCGGCAAAGAGAACGCAGAACAGGGAGACCGAAGAAGATGGAGAGGCTGTCTTCTCGCCTCACTCGAAGGAGTGATTCTCCGCGCTTCGGGTTCTTACGGCGGAGACCCCGTACATCAGAGGCACCGACGGGGATCCCTCCGGCGGAAGCATGCGCCTTCCCGGCGTCTCGCGCATCCCGGAGAAGTTCTTCTCGCCGTTCGAGTACGGGTATTCGTCGAGGACTTCGACCTTCATCCCCGCCCTCGCGAGCGACGTGACGACATTACCGAGCCCCCACCGAAAGAGGTGGCATTCCTCCGGGTTCTCGAAATCTCCGACCCCCTCAACGAACCCGGACGGAACGAGCCCGCCGCCGGAGGCTCCGACGTAATCCCCCACGCCGCCCGCGTCGCGCTCGGCTCCGTCGGAGAGGTAGTCGCGGGTGAGGTTCCATTCCCAATCGAGCATCGCGGCGAACGGGTGGAATTCCACGAGAACAAAGCGTCCGCCGCCTTCGAGTACGGAGGCGATGCCTTCGGCCCACGAATCGAGGTCGCGGAGCCAGCAAACCACGCCGTACGAAGCGAACACGACCTCGAAGCGGCGATCCTCGAAGGCGGCGTTCTCCATCCACTCGTAAATTTCGGCCCGCTCGAAGCGGGCGCGTATCCCACTCTCGTCGGACAATTTTTCGGCACGCCGTATCGCCTCGTCGCTCAGGTCCACGCCGACGACCGAGGCTCCGAGGGAGGCAAGGCTCAGCGAATCACCACCCGCGTTGCACATAAGGTGCGCGACGGTCTTGCCCGAGACATCGCCGAGGAGTTCGATTTCCTCCGGGAAGAGAGTGATTCCGCCGCTCCGGAGAAAGCCCGCCAAGCCACCCCGGTGGCTCTCATGGGCCCGGACGGCCACGTTCCACGAACGGCGGTTCTGGTCTGTAATCCTCGCCGACTCGTTATCCACGCTCCACCTCCCGTAAAACCTCCGCGAAGCCCCGCACCGTATCCTCCCAGCGCCGAAGGTTTCCGGCGCGTCGAAGCGCGGCCTCGGACATTCGATCCCGAAGCTCCCCGTCGGCGAGGAGGTTTCCGAGCTCGCGCGAGAGCCCCGCTTTATCTCGCGGCGATACGAAAACCCCGGCCTCCCGGCCGACGAGTTCCGGAACGGGGCCGACATCGCACGCGACGACCGGAAGCCCGAAGGAGAGAGCTTCGGCGTACACGATGCCGTACCCCTCGAAGCGCGAAGAGAGAGCGAAAAAGTCGGAATCGGCGTACGCAGCCGCGAGCGATTCATCGTCGAGCGTCCCGGAGACGCGTATCGAAGCGTCTTCGCCAATGGCGGACATCACCCGCGAGCGGTATTCCGGGTCGGCATCCGTCTCTCCCACGAGCCGGAGGGAGGCGTTCGGAGCCTTTACCATCTTCCACGCCTCGACGAGGTCCAGGATGCCTTTGCGTTCGATCCACTGCGCCACACACAGAGCCTGCAAAGTATCGGAGTCCGCCGGATTCCGGGTCCCGGTCGTAGCGGCATTCCGGTGGGATGTCTCCCCGGTGGAGAATCGTCTCCGGCACGGAGACGTTCCGACGAGGGAGACGGCTCGCCGCGCCGTTTTCGACTCCAGACCGTCGAAGCCCGGCGAGACGACGCGGATGCGCTTCGTAGAAACGCCGCGACTTTCAAGGACGGACTTCCCGTGCGCACTCACGGCGACGAAGAGCTCCGCGCCGAGCAAAGCCTCCTCGAAGCCGCGTTCTTTCTCGACATCGCCCTCCGGCGCGGCGAGGCTCGGAAGCTCATGGACCAGCGCCACGACGGGGCAAGCCTTTCGCCAGTCCTTTATGAACGGAGCAACAACGATTCTTGCGAGCGCGTCCACGACGACGGCCTCGAAGCCGCGCGGGTCGAAGGCGGCGAGGTTCGGAATTCCGCATTCCTGCTCCGCCGCCGAAGCTCCGGAGGGGACGATCTCCTCGACTTCGATGCCGTGTTTTTCGAGGCCGTCAGAGACTCGGGCATGATAGAGATACCCGCCCGTGCGGCGCGAGGTGTCCCCGACCGTTACGAACGCGACGCGCAAGTGGTCTAGATCCCGTCCTCTCTTGCGGCGTAGGCGTCCGGGTTCTCCCAGACGCGCACGGTGAGGGTCGAGAGCCCTCTTTCGCGCAGGGGCGGCGCGAGGCGTTCCCAGCAGAAGTCCGCGACGGCCTCGGCGGTGGTATTCTTCCCGGCCAGCCCGTCTATCTCGTCGAGGTTCCGGTAGTGGAGCTTCGAGGCGAGTTCTCCCACGTTCTGACCGAGTTCTCCGAGGTCGTAGAGCGTCCCGTCTTCGTTCAGGCTCTCGCCGCGCACAATAACCTCCAGGCGGTAGGTGTGACCATGCAGGCGGGTCGCCGGGCCAAAGTCCCCGACGAGCCGGTGAGCCGCCTCGAAGGACCGGGCGGTGAGGATCTCATACATACAAAGCTCTCTTTCGCGAACGCCGCTTTCATGCCTCGTTCGCATGGTATTCGATGACGACCTGAATCGCCTTGCGGGCGAATTCTTCGTCCACGTCCAGCTTCTGGTAGCCCCCCGGCGCGTCTTCGAGCGACACGCGGTGTGAGACGAGACGCTCCAGCCCGAGGCGCGGCATGAGGTCGAGTACGGCCCGCGTGCGACGCTCCCGGCTCCACCGACCGGAGAGTTCCGGCGCGAGCGACCCGACCTGAGAAGACTTCAACCTCACCCGACCCCGGTGGAAATGCCCGCCGAGGTCGAGCGAGACGGGCTTCGTCCCGTACCACGAGGCCACGACGACCGTCCCCTCCGCCGCGACACAACCTACCGCCGCCCCGAGAGCGTGTGTGGAACCGCTTGCCTCTACGACCGCGTCCGCCCCGAGCCCGTTCGTCTCACTTCTCACGAAGTCGCTCAGACCGTCCGGTTCGACCGCGATCTCAGCCCCGAACTCGCGGGCGAGCTCGCGTCTTATCGCTACCGGGTCTACGGCTATCACTCGGACGCCGGAGAAGACGAGCAGCCCCGTAACCAGCAGCCCGACGGCCCCCTGACCCATAACGACGACCGTCTCACCGAGCTTACCCGGCGTATCGTGAACGATGTTCAGGGCCGTCTCGAGGTTGGCGAAGAAGACTCCCTCCAGCGTCGTGACGGTCTCCGGCAGGCGCACCGGCATGTTCGCCGGGACGGTCATCCTGCTCTGGTGCGGGTGGTGTACGAAGACGGCGTCGCCGGGCGCCAGATGTCGGACGTTCTTCCCGACCTCGGTGATGCGTCCCGCCAGAGCGTAGCCGTATTTGATCGGGAAGGCGAAACTTCCTTCGAGCGTCGGAAGGTCGAGCGGCGTATCGCCCGGCACTTCGCCCCGGTACACGAGCATCTCCGTCCCGGCGCTCGCCGCCGAATACTCCGCCGCGACCCGCACCTCGTCCGGGCCGGGAGCTGGAGCCCCGGCCGAACGCAACTCCGCCGAGCGCGGCCCGACGAACCAGAGAGCCCGCCCCTTCGAGTCACTCACGACCCGCGGTCTCTGTCGCAGTAACACAGGTCAGCGGAGAGCACGATATCCGGCCCGTACTTTTGTAGCGATGTGTTATTAAAAGTAATACAATCGTCAAGGTCGTGGATATCGAGTTCACCGACGGCTTCGAGGCCGCTGCCGAGGATCTTCGGCGCGATGCAGACAGCTATTCCGTCAACGAGGCGGGCTTTCAGGAGCGAGGTTATGAGGCTCGCCCCACCTTCGACCATAACGGAGGAGATACCGAACCGTCCCAGTTCCGAAAGAAGAAAGTCCAGTTTCACGCGCCCAGTCTTATCGGGTGGTGTCGGTACCACCGTCGTACCGAGCAACTCGGCCTCGCGGCGTCGAGATTTGGAGGCCGACTCGGTGACGGCCACCAGGGTATTGGCGGCTGCGCCGTCAGTGAACACGGCCGAAGAGAGCGGGGTTCTCAGGGTGCTATCCACGATGACCCGCAGCGGGTCGGCTCCGGGGGCGTGGCGGACGGTCAGGCTCGGGTCGTCGTTGCAGACAGTCCCCGCTCCGACGAGGATGGCATCGTGTTCAGCCCGCAGCTCGTGGGCGAACCGGAGGGATTCGGGGGAGCTGATCCACTGCGAAGAACCGCTTCTGGTGGCGATCCTTCCATCGAGCGTCTGGGCGTAACTGACGGTTACTCGCGGTCGGGTCTTTAGCTCTCCTGCTTTTTCGACGCTTTCGAAGTCTCCGAAGCGTTCTCGCACGTTTCTGTGTACTTCCTTCATAATTGTTTATCAGCGTAGCACGGGTACGCTTTGCAGGTTGTGAGCGTGAATCGTCGAGACGAGCCCGACACGGAATCGAACACGAGGAGGAGCAGGATGCCGCTTTCGGAGGACAGGATACTAGTCGAGGGCATGACGTTCTTCGGGTATCACGGGACTCTCGCCGCCGAGCGGGATCTCGGCCAGCCGTTCGTCGTTGATGTGGCGATGAACGTGGATCTGAAGCCCGCCGGAGAGTCAGACGACCTCAAGAAATCCGTTGACTACAGCAAGATCCACGACCGGTCGAAGGTGATCGTCGAGGGCCAACCGCTCGCCCTGATCGAAGCAGTCGCGGAACGCATCGCCGCTGCGGTGCTCGGGGATCACCCCACGGTAGAGCGAGTGAAGGTGAAGGTGAAGAAGCCGCACGTCCGGCTCGCCGGGACGGTCCTCTCGGGCTCGGCGGTTGAGATCACCCGCACCAGATAGCGTCCACACCCGACGGCCAACGTATGGTCGACGGCGCAGATTATCGCGGTTGCTTGAGATAAATCGTTATCGGGTAATTCAGATGTATTAGTGGATACCTCTTCGGAAGATTCGATAAAAATAGATAACGGTCACATGGAATCCGGTACCTACAAGTCGGACGCCTCCAACCTTGAAACGCTCAGGCGGGTCTGCGCGGGTGAGCTTTTGCGGGCGTTCGGACTCGATGGGGAAAGGGGCATACTCACCCCGGTAGCGAGGCTCGCGGTCGGTCGGCTCGCGGAGCGCGCAATCGAGTACGACCGGCTCGTCGGTGAGGGGGGTCTGGGTCGCGGCGGAGACTGGGCATTGCGGAGGGTGGCTCGAAGGGCGAACTTCAGCGGCGAGGCAAGCATCCCCGGAAAAGGGCCGCTCATGGTCGTCTCGAACCACCCCGGGCTTTCCGATACGGTCGCCCTCTTCTCAGCGATACCGAGAAACGACCTGATGGTGATAGCAGCCCGCCGGGAATTTCTGGATGCGCTGCCGAACACCGCCCGGCGGCTCTTCATCCTCGAAGAAGGAGATGGCGGAAGCGGGGTCGTGCGGGCGGCGGCGAGGCATATGAGAGGTGGAGGTTCCCTTCTGACCTTCCCCGGAGGCAGGATAGAACCGGACCCGGCCTCGACATCCGGTGCGGCGGGGTCGCTTGCGGCGTGGTCCGGGAGCCTCGACCTCTTCGCCCGGCTCGTTCCGGGGCTGACGATAGTCCCGGCAATAGTTAGCGGAGTGGTTTCACGCGGCGCCCATCGCAACCCGCTCCTGTACCTGAGACGCAGGGAAGAGGATCGCCGCTGGCTCGCAGCGACGCTTCAGATGATCTTCCCTTCGCTGTACGCGGTGGACGTGCGCGTGGACTTCGGACGACCCGTGAGCCGCGCTTCGACGGATGGTGGGCTCTCCAGCGCACCCCCCGGTGAGGTTTCAAGAGAAGTCATCCGCCAGGCGAAGCGGCTGATCTCGATCCATTGACCACCCCCGAAAGTGGAGGGACCAGAGGTGCATCGCTGGCCGTCGTGTTCGTCACGGTCTTTCTGGACATGGTCGGGTACGGCATCATCGTCCCGCTCTTGCCGTTTCTGGCCGAGGAATACGGAGCGAGCGCGCTCGCAGTAGGATTGCTCGTCTCGCTCTACGCGCTGATGCAGATGTTCGGAGGGCCTCTACTAAGCGGGTTCTCCGACCGGGTCGGGCGCAGGCCCGTCATACTCATCTGTCTGCTGGGAGCTTCGGCGGCTTACCTGATGCTCGGCCTCTCGGGTTCGATCGTCGGGATAATGCTCGCCGTCGCGCTCGCCGGGCTCGCGGGAGGCACCCCGGCGACGGCGCAGGCATACATCGCAGACAGCACCTCCGGCGAGAACCGGGCGCGAGGGCTCGGGCTCATAGGCGCCGCCTTCGGCCTCGGGCTGATGGTCGGCCCCGCGCTCGGCGGCCTCCTGAGCCTCTACGCCGGGCTCTCTGCCCCGGCTCTGGCGGCCGCCGCTCTCGCCCTCGCCAACTTTGTATTCGGCTACTTCGTACTCAGAGAGTCGCTCCTGGATGAGAACCGTCGCCTGGTTCCCGTCCTGCTGCTGAACCCGGTGTCGCAGGTTGCAGGGGTTCTCAGGGTTCGGACCATTCGCTCGTTGCTGTTCGTCATCTTCCTTCTGAACCTCGCGCTCGCGGGCCTCATAACGAACTTCCCGCTCTTCGCGGAGGCTCGTTTCGGGTGGGGGTCGTCCCGGAGCAGTTTCTTCTTCGCTTTCGTCGGGCTGTGCGCGGTCTTTACTCAGGGGCTCCTCGTCGGTCTTCTACAGCGGCGATTCGGAGAGTGGCGGATGCTCTCGGGTGGTCTGCTGGTCGTGACGGTGGGGCTTCTCGCGGTCGCCGTCTCTCCCGCCGGGTGGCTGATGTATCCCGTAGTCGGGGTGATGGCTCTGGGGTTCGGGGCTGCTATACCGGCGGTCGCCGCGCTCCTCTCGCGTAGCGTCCCGGAGCGAGGCCAGGGACGGCTCATGGGTGGCCAGCAGGCGCTGTTGAGTTCGACCTTGATCCTGGGTCCGCCCGTCGCCGGTCTCGCCTTCGACGGCGTCGGACCGGGCGCGCCATACGTGCTGGGGAGCCTACTCGCGCTCGCAGCGTGGATGGTCGTGAACTCGCGGCCGCACTCGGATCTGCGCGAAGGTTAATATCATCTCCGAGGGGTACAGAAGAACCAGAGAAGATCGGAAAACAAGCGAAAATGGCTGAAAGTAGTCGGAAGGGATTCATGTTCAAGCTCGGAATAATAATCCTGACAATCGCGACCGCCCTGATCCACTTCAGGCTCGCTTTCTTTTTCCCGACCCCCGACTCGCTCTTCTTGCTGAACGGTATCGGATACCTGGGCCTGCTCGGCCTCCTCTACCTCCCGCTCGACTCCCTGAGACGCTTTCGTCAGATCACCCGACTCGTCCTCCTCGCCTACACCGTCCTTACGCTCGCGCTGTGGTTCGTTATAACCGGTGGACAGGGCAACGCCCTCGCCTACGCCGACAAGGTTATCGAAGTCGCCCTCGTCGTTCTGCTGGCCGCCGAGGCCGCGACGAGTCGTCGCACTGCCTGAGCGGTTCCTGCAGCGATTCTCCGAACGAGTGCGCTATGACGGGAGATCACCCACTACGGAAACGACCTCCCTCAAACCCCGGAGCAGAGCAGGGTGATGCGCCTTCCCGACACCGGCGGCGAAGCCACTCTCTACCGGACGCGCGGCTTGTTCGGGCTTGTCCGGGAGCGGTTGAAGAGTCGGTCGAGGTAACGGTCGGCATACCAGCCGCCCAAAGCGCCTCCAGCGACGCCGAGCAGTACGTCGAAGGTGGAATCCGGCAGCGCGTTCGAGATGCTGAAGCCCCTGGCGGCGAGGATGACCTCGACCACCTCCCACGCGACCGCCCCGACGAGCCCGATCACGGCCCCGGTGAACGCGGCTTGCCTCGGCGTCTCGAAGAAGTTGTCGTGGTATCCGACGCGGTAGAGGAGTTCGCAGAGGAGCGCGACGATGACGAACGGCGTGACAAGGTGCGCCACCTCGTCGTATAAGAAGACCGGTTCGAAGAGCTTGAACACGAACCCGAAGAAGTTGAGCAGAACACAGAACACGACCAGACCGACCGCCATCCACCTCGGCATTCGGCACCACCTCTCCCTCGCGAGCGGACCCCGCGAGGATCACTACTCTAGGCCACCCACCGCCACGACACGAACAGCGCGGTCAACCCGACACCCAGGACTACGCTTCCGGCGAACCACACTAGAGAAAATTTCCCCCCGCGAGCGAGGAGAAACCCAAGGACGAGAAAGACCGGGAACGTCCCGAGGGCGAACCGGGGCATGCTCATCAGGGGGAACGAGGGCGACGGGGTAAGCACCGGGAGCAGCACGACGAGGGCGGTAAAGAGGGTCAACCCCGGCGGCAGCAGCGCGGCCCCGACCCCGATCACGATGAGGAGAAACCCCATGAACAGGAGGCTCACCGTGTTCGAAACTTCGAAAGACGGCCCGACAGACGGCCCGGCGAACAGCGCTCCGGGATTCATCAGGTACGCGGAACCTTCTGAAGCCGCGTCCCAGGCCGCCTGAGCCGTTACCGCCGGGCTGGTGAGCGTTCGGCCCCAGTAGTCCCCCTGCTGCTTCGCGAAGAGGAGCGGATCCCCGAACCGCCCCCAGAGGTAGGCCATATACCCTAGAAGCCCCGCCGGCACGAGACCGATACAGAGGAAGTTCAAGATATCCCTGCGTCCGAACCCCTCCCGAACGCGCCACCACTCGAAGAAGAGCGGTACGACCATCAGCACCCCGAGGTTCCGGGTCGTGGCGGCCAGCAGGCCGAAGATACCGGCGAGCAAGAAGTTCTGCCGGACATAGACCGCCCAGAAGCAGCCCGCCGTGAACGCCAGAAACGGGGCCTCGGTGTAGACAGAATTGAGGTAGAAGGCCGTCGGGAAGAAGGCCAGCGCGACGGTCGCATACCGGGCCGTGCGAGCGTCGAAGAGCTTTTCGGCGATGGCATAGAGAAAGTACAGCGCGAGCAGGGCGAAGCCGAGAGAGAGGAGCATCCCCCACACCGCCGCCCCGAGCCCGAGCTTGGTTCCGAGGCCGAGGAGGTTCGGGTAGAGCGGAAAGAAAGCCGTACTCTCCGGGGCGCGTACCCCGTAGCCTTCGGTTGCGATCAGCGAGTACCACCCACCATCCCAGTTTGCCCAGTAGCTCAGGAAGCCGGGCGGGTTCAGAGGGTCTCCGGCGGGGTCGGCCCCCGGGAGCAACACCACCGCCACCGCCCCGACGACCAGGAAAAAGACCCGTGAGAGCGCGAAGACCGAGAGGACGAACGGCCAGGCGGAGACCGTCGTAAGGTCGCCTTTCGAGGCATCCACCGGTGAAGCGGCGACCGCTCGTGTCTCAGGAGCGGAGATTCGGCCCCCGGTGAATCGCGAGGTACGCTCCGAAGAACGCAAGCCCCGCAAGCACGAAGACTATGGCAACCGCCGGCACCGGGTCGAGATCCGAGATGCCGAGGGTAGCGTACCGGGCCGCGTCTACGGTGTGGAAGATCGGGTTGAAAAACGTCGCTACCCGCAGAAAAGGCGGCAGCATATCCACCGAATAGAACACCCCGCCCAGAAAGGCCAGCGGCTGGATAACGATGTTCGTCAGGAACGAGATATGGTCCACCCGATTCGAAAGCGCGCCCGCGACCGTCCCGACCGCCGAGAAGATAAACGCCGACAAAACGCCGATCAAGACCAGCAGGAGCGGATGCTCGATGCTCACCCCGACGAACGGAATTCCAACCAGAAATACCCCGAAGCCGACTATGACCCCGCGTAGAGTTCCGCCCAGAGTGTAGGCCAGCGCGATCTGGAGATCACTCATCGGACTAATGAGTATTTCGTCTATGTATCGCTCGCGTTTCGCGTCGAAGACGCTCGAAGACGTGTTCATGTACGACCCCGTAACGACATTCATGAGCGCGATGCCAGGCAGGAGATAATCCAGATAAGGTACGCCGTTTATCTCCCGGATGCGGCTCCCGAGCGCGATCCCGAAGACGGTGAAATACAGCAAGGCCGTCCCGAGCGTCGGGGCGAGGGTCTGCATCCAGACGCGCATGAAGCGCAGCACCTCGCGCTTGAGCAGCGTCCTGAACGGCCGGCTCCTCTCGGCGAAACCGCCCGTAGCCTCACCCAGCACGGTGGACCACCTTCAGGTAAACGTCCTCGATGTTGTCTACGCCGTAGCGAGTCTTCAGGTCGTCCTTCGTTCCGGCGTCTACGATCTTCCCACCGTTTATCAGGGCGATCTCCTCGCACAACGCCTCCGCCTCCTCCAGATAGTGAGTCGTCAGGAGGATGGTCAGACCGCCCCGGTTCAGCTCCCGGATGTACTCCCAGAGCGACTGCCGAAGCTCCACGTCTACCCCGGCGGTCGGTTCGTCCAGAAACAGGAGCTTCGGATCGTGCATCAGAGCACGAGCGAACAGGACCCGCCGCTTCATACCGCCGGAGAGCGTGTTCACCCGGCTGTTCTTCTTCTCCGTCAGGGCGAAGCGTTCGAGGAGTTCCTCCGCCCGAAGCTCCGCCTTTTTCTTCGGGACGCCGAAGTACCCGGCGTGGTAGGTAAGAGCCTCCCGGACGGTGAGGAATTTATCCAGGTTTATCTCCTGCGGGCTGACCCCGATCATGCGCCGCGCCGCCTTGAAGTCGTCGTGCGCGTCTCTCCCGAAGACCTCGACCGTCCCCGAATCCGGCCTCGCGAGGCTGACTATCGAGTTTATGAGCGTCGTTTTCCCCGCCCCGTTCGGCCCGAGAAGCCCGGAGAACTTCCCCGCTCCGATCTCCATCGAGACCCCATCGAGGGCCACGAAACCATCCCGGTACGTCTTCCTGAGGTCTTCTACCCTGAGCGCGGGGACCGCCTCACTCAAGATGCGCTCACCGCCTCCGCAGCCTTCTCTCCCGAGAGCATCGCACCGTTTATGGAAGCATCCTCCGTGTATTCTCCGGCGAGAAAGAGGCCGGGTTCTGCCGTCCGGTTCTGTGGGGTGTTCGCGTGCACGCCCGGCGGCTGGGCAAACTGGCAGTACGGCAGCCGGTAGACGGCGAGCGGCCTGAAATCCGCGTCCGGGTACCAGCCCGATAGCTCCGCAACGCCTCGACGGTATATCTCCCTATCCGAGAACTCATCGAGTTGCCCGACGTGCACCGCGCTCAGGAGGCCGCGGCCGTCGGGGGCGTAGCGTTCGCTGACGGCGGTCATCTCGCTGGTGTTGTTGAAGAACGCATCGTTGTCAGCCCCGAGCCCGACCTTCTTCCCGTCGGCCTTGCCGGAGATTTCGTAGTAGACGCAGACCTCCCCGACCGCGCCCTCGACGGTCGGTCGTTCCAGAAGCTTCGCGGCTGCGGGAGCCTCTGTCGCCACGACTACCGCGTCGGCCTCGGGTTCCTCGCCGTTCACCCGCACGGCACGAACACGCTCGCCCTGGGCGAGGAGTTCGTCCACGCGGGCGTTCAGATGGATAGAGCCGTCTGGAAGGTGAGCCGCCATCTGGTTCGGTATCTCCTGTATCCCCTTCGCCGGGACGGTGGTCTCGCCTCTCGTCAGCATCGAGAACGTGAAGGCCAGAACTCGAGCCGAGGTCGCGAGCGTCCGGTCGAGGAAGATGCCGCCGTAGAACGGGCGGAAGAAGTTGTCTATGATCCTCGCTGAGAACCCGGCTTCGCACAGGTAGTCCTTCGCCGGACTGTCCGGCCCGACTTCCATTTCACGTACGGACTCGGCGGAGTTTGCCTCTGCACCGAGCTTCGCGCTCAGACGCACGGTATTCAGCTTGTCCGTGAAGCTCGCGGCATCCGTCAGGAGCCCGGAGGGCAAGGCGGCCGGGTCGCGCAGCGGGTCGGACAGCACGTCGCGTCTCAGGCCCCGGTGGATGACCGCGCCGGGATCGAAAGCGCGTAGGTCCAGCGCGTCGTAATCCAGATGCCGCTTCGCCGCCGGGTAGGCCGTGAAGAAGACCTGAAACCCCCGGTCCAGCAGGAAGCCGTCGCGCTCGTCCGTTCTGACACGACCGCCGACGCCGTCCGAAGCCTCGTACACCGAGACCTCGACCCCTCGTTCGTTCAACACCTTCGCGCATGTGAGGCCCGCAAGTCCGGCCCCGATAATTATCACTCTCATAAACGAAAGGAGTCTACCCTAATAGCACGAAAATCAAGTGCCGACGCCTTCAGGCTCTCCGAAATCCAGCCTGACCTTCTTCTCTTCATCAAGCACGAGAGCCGCCGAGAACTGACGCCCGGCCTTGCTCTTGAAGCCTTTCAGCTCGCTCGTGCGACCTTTCGCAAGCAGTTGCCTGGCCTGAGGCTCACTGATGCGTTTCCCGGCGGTCGTTTTCCAGATGGCGAACTTGCAGCCTTTTTCCTTCCAGGCCGAACACCCGAAAGCCTTCTTCGTCTCGAAAACCGGAGAGCCGCACTTCGGGCATTCTCCGAGGGGCTGGCCGGAGCTTCGGCCGGACGATTTCGACCTGCCATTAGGCGTTCTCGGGGCGGCGGCCAGTTTCTCCCCCTCCGTTCTGCCGACTTCTTCGATGAGCGAGCTCACGAAGCGGTTTATACCGCTCATGAAGTCTTCCCGCCGGTCCTCGCCGCGCTCCATCCGGGCGAGCCGCTCCTCCCAGCGGGCCGTGAGTTCCGGCGAGGCGAGCGAGTTCTCGCCGAGCAGGGATATCAGGGACCGGCCTTTCCGGGTCGGGAGCAGGGCTTTCTTCTCGCGCTCCAGGTATCCGACTTTTATGAGGCGTTCGATGGTCGCCGCTCGGGTTGCGGGCGTGCCGAGGCCAGAGTCTTTCATCGCCTGCCGCAGTTCCTCGTCCTCGACGAACTTACCCGCCGTCTCCATCGCCCCGAGCAACGCCGACTCGGAGTAATGCGGCGGCGGCTTGGTCTCACCCTCCTTCACCCCGACCTTCGACACGTCCCACTCCTGCCCGACCGCGACCGCTGGCAAGACGGGTGGTTCTTTCTCCTTTCTTCCGCCGAGGCCGTCCGGGTATAGTTCGCGCCAGCCAGACTGCAACACGACGCGGCCCTTGCTCAGGAACGTCTCCCCGCTCACCTCGGTGACGACGGTCGTGTTCTCGAAGCGAGCATCGTCCAGAAAAACGGCGACGAAGCGGTGGGCGATGAGATCATAGACCTTCGCTTCATCCGGCGAGAGGTTCATCGTCGCAGGCTTTCCGGTCGGGATGATAGCGTGGTGGTCGGTTACCTTCGCGTCGTCCACGATGCGCCGGGTAACCGGCAACTTCTCAAGCGCGGCGAGACGTTCGGCGAACGGCGCGAGTTCCGGCAGGCTCCCGGCGGCCTCGATGCGCTTTCCGAAGGTCGGGATCATATCTTTCGACAGGTAGCGGCTCGAGGTGCGCGGGTACGTGACGAGCTTCTTCTCCTCGTAGAGCGACTGGGCGACCTTGAGCGTCCGGTCGGCGGTGAACCCGAACCGGGCGTTGGCGTTGCGCTGCAACTCCGTCAGGTCGTGCAGCAGCGGCGGCTTCTCGGTGGCGGTCTTCTTTTCGGCCTTCTTTACCGTCCCGACTCCGCCGGAGACCTTTGCGGCCAGCTCGTCGGCCTTTTCCTGCGCGCTCAGCCGGTTCTGCTTGTCCTTGAACCAGACGCCATCGTAGGTCTCGCTCCCTCTCTTGAACCTCGCGTGAACGGTCCAGAACTTCTCGGGTTCGAAGTCCTCTATCTCCTTCTCCCGGTCCACGATGAGTTTGAGGGTCGGGGTTTGTACCCTTCCGACCGACAGTACGTTGCCGGGGCTCGAGAACTTCACGGAGTAGGCGCGGGTCGCGTTCATGCCGACTGTCCAGTCCGCCTCCGAGCGACTGCGGGCCGCGTCTTCGAGCGGCTTCATGGAACGACCGGGTCGGAGGTTACGGAAACCGTCGGAGATCGCCTCACGGGTCAGAGAGGAGATCCAGAGCCGCGAGACGGGCTTTCCGCACTTGCTCAGACCGTAGAGGTAGGCGAAGATCAACTCCCCCTCGCGCCCGGCGTCGCAGGCGTTGACAACCTCGGTAACGGAGGCATCCGAGAGTATCCCCTTGACGACGTTAAACTGGTCGCGGGTTCGGCTGTTGACGCGCACCTTGAACCGCTCCGGGAGGATCGGCAGGCTCTCCATCCGCCAGCGTTTGTACTCGTCGCCGTAGGCATCGGGCGGGGCGAGTTCGGCGAGGTGGCCCAAAGCCCACGTGACCGTCCAGCCGTCACCGGTAAGGGAGCCCTTGCCTTTGCGGTGCTGGCCGAGGGCGGAGGCGATATCCCTTGCGACAGAAGGTTTTTCGGCGACGATCACTCTCATAAAAGCATCACCCGGCAAGTATACGTAGAGGCTCGGACAAAACTACCCGGTAGTAAACAGTAAAGAACGGTTCGAAAATGGCCCCTGATCGGTAGAGACCGGAGGCCGCTAGAAGAATCGCTACGTTCGTGTTCCTAGTCCTGTTCCTATTCCGGCTCTTTGCCTTTCGCTATGAATTTGTCATAGAGGAAGGCCGCTGCGACGCCGCCGATGATGGGACCGACGATATAGACCCAGACCGAGGAAAACTGGCCGGAGACGATCATCGGCCCGAGCGTCCGGGCGGGGTTGAGCGAACCACCCGTTATCGGTCCGGCGATGAAGACGCCGGCGGCGAGGGCCGCGCCGACCGCTATCGGGGCGATTGCGGGGGATACACGGTCATCGGTTGCGACCGAGATCACGACGAAGACCAGTATGAACGTTACGAGGATCTCGACCAGCAAGGCCTGGAAGTCCCCAACGCCCTGAGTCGGGAAAGTAGCTGCGAGGTTCGCTTCGGAGCGGGCCGGGCCACCGAAGGTGATCCAGGTCGCGATGGAGCCGAAGATGGCTCCGAAGAGCTGAGCCACGATGTAGAAAGGAACGTGATTCCAGGGTAGTTTGCCCGTCGCGGCGAGGCTGAGCGTCACCGCCGGGTTGACGTGCGCCCCGGAGATATGACCGATGGACGCCACTATAGCGAGCAGCGTGATGCCGAACGCGAGAGCGACCGCCAGTGAGTCGTAGGCGAGGCCCGCCGTCCTCTGGTCGAGGATGGCCGCCGTCGCGACCGCCGTCCCCCCGAATATGAGGATGAATGTTCCAACGAATTCGGCTGTCGCCGTCCTCGCCATGTTGTCCCCGGCGTTACTGCCGTAGAGCCCGGTGGACCTTCCGGATCTCCCCCTGTTCGACATTTGCACCTCCGTTTGCATGCATTCTTTTGACGATTGATTGAAGGCTTCTACGACGTTCAGCGAGATACGCCCTCGGAAGCCCCTGCTTACTACTTCTTCCTTATAGACATTCTTCCTCGCCGGGAAGTTATACCGATCAAGGACACTGATGTCATAAGCCCTCGACGGCTTCGACCCACCACGAATAACCCGTGAGCCTCTTCAAAAGGGCGGGTTCTTTCCAGTAATACTGATCAATGACCCTGATGTCTCACGCCCTCGCC
>JBPCNU010000020.1:0-8561 GCA_051000975.1 Rubrobacter sp. | reverse complement strand
GAAGCGAGTATCCGAAGGAGATCCAGGCCAGGGCCGCGAGAACCCCGGACTGCAGCTCTGTAAGCCCGAAGACGAGCGTCCCCCAGCCAGCCCCGGCCGTCGCTTCGAGCATCAGGTTCGAGAGGAGAGCGGCAATGAGGGCTGCGATCCCACCGGATACCCCGATCTCGGCGGATCCAACGATACAACCCAGATACACGACCTGAGACAGCAGCCCGAGAACGACCTGTACCCCGAACTCGTGTACGCTCGGCCATCCCCGGCGCATCAGCAACACCCACCCGAGCATCACAGCCGCCGCGAAGAAAAACCGCCACGCGAGCAACGTGGAAGCCCCCGCAAACTGAGTCCCCAGCGTCGCCCCGACGAACCCGGAACTCCACGCCACCACGAAAGCAACCTCGAACAGAAGCCTTCTAGTGCTTCCACCCCCTCGGCCTCCAGAAGATAGAGACTCAGCACTCACGCTACACCCTCCCCGAAGACAGAACCCTGATTTGAGACTCTCTTATTTAGTAGCTATACCGGTATGTATAATAAGCCGAAACACGCGGTCTGTAAACATACTGGTTGGTATACTTTCGGGCGGGCTAGAAGAGGGCTGGTGATGGCATGAGTTCTGCAAGTGTTGGAGGTAGGAAGGTTCCGGCTTCGGAGCGGGTATTGGCGGCGGCGTCGCGGCTGTTCTACGCAGAGGGGATAAGGGCGGTCGGGGTGGAGGCCGTTGCTTCGGAGGCCGGTGTCACCAAGAAGACGCTCTACGACAACTTCGGATCGAAGGACGCGCTCATAGCCGCCTATCTCAGGGGCAGGGATGAGAGGTGGCGGGCCTGGATCATGGAGGTGGCGGAGCGAGAAGGCGGCTCGCCGGAGGACCGGATACTTGCCACCTTCGACGCTCTCGGCGAGTGGATGGAGCACGAGAACGTGCGGGGGTGTGGATTCGTGAATGCTTCGGTGGAGCTCGCCGACCCCGGCCACCCGGGCCGGGTCGTTGTGCGGGAGCAGAAAGAGTGGATGCACGGGTATCTGGCAGGGCTTGCGAAGGAGGCGGGCGTTGACGACGTTGACGGTCTTGCGGAGCGGTTGATGCTCCTCCACGAAGGGGCGTCAGTGGCGAACTCTCTCGACCTCGCACGAGACGCGGCCCTAACGGCGAGGAAGATAGCCCTGACGCTCATCACAGAAGCTAGACCGGGTAGTTAGAAGCCCGACTCTCGCGCCGTAGAACGGGACGGGGTGAGGCCCTGGCCGAAGTCCGGTCGCAGGCCCTTCACTAGGACCAGAAACCAGCTTCGTTACAGACGCCATGCCAGCCCGGTTTTGCGTGCATGCGTTTCGTGGTAAGTCTTGTAGAAACGTAAGAGAAATGCGTAGGAGAAGAGTAGTAGGCGGCCCTATCCGGGACTGTTGCGGACTTCGGAGGGGATCGAACGAGAGGTAGTGGCATCTTGAACGCACTTACGAACGGTAAGATGAAGCCCGTAGTCCTGTTCGGGGCCGCTCTTGCGGGTGTCGTCGTGATCGGGACCCCGGCGAACGCCCGGGACGGGCAGACGGCTACGGCTCAGCTAATGACCGGAGAGGGTGAGCCGGTCGGGACGGCGCAGTTCGTCGAGACCCCCGGCGGGGTCGAGATCTCGGTGAACGTGACGGGCAACGTTCCACCCGGTGAACGCGGCATACACATCCACGAGTCGGGCGACCTCTCCGACCCGGCCTTCGAGAGCGCGGGCGATCACTTCAACCCCACGGACGCCGAACACGGCTTCGACAATCCGAACGGGCCTCACGCCGGAGACCTCGACAACATCACCATCTCAGAAGACGGGACGGCGTCTTACAGCTACCTCAACGAGCGCATCACGCTCTCCGAGGGGGAGAACGCGATCCTCGACTCCGACGGCAGCTCGCTCGTCATCCACGACATGCAGGACGACTACACGACCGACGACGACCCGGAGACGGGGCCGGGCATGTCCGGTGACCGCATCGCCGCCGGGACGATCGAAGAGACAGCGACCACCGGCTCCGGGACCACCGCCGAGACCATCCCGAACACCGGCGGCCCGGCCTTGCTGGCCCCTGCGGGCCTCGCTCTTGCGGCCCTCGGTGCGTTTCTCCTCGGACGTCGGCTTCGCGGCTAGAGGGTCGCTCTTAGAGAACGGCTAGCGGCGGACGGGAGGCGAGCCTCCGCTAGCCCGGATGGTCTATCGTATTTCGTCCGCAACGCTGCGCCAGCATCTACACCGTCGTTCTTGGTTGGAGATCGCGACCCCAACGGCGCACACCGCCATCCCGACGAAAGCCGCTCCCCCGACGCCCTCACCGAGCATGAAGTACGATCACACCACCGTAACCTCCGAATCCGGATAGGACCGCGACCCACGCAGCCGCGCTCCAGAACCCTACCCTTCCGGCGGAGCGAGTCCTCCACCCATGAGCGCGACGGTTCGGATAGGCTGGCGGAGGGGTTGATGATCCGAAAGCGGGAAATATCCCGCGCTCTCTATAGACGGAACAGAGAATGCAAAACGGAAACAAAACAGAGACAAGCTTGAAGAAAGCTTGTCTACTGGGTAACATGCAAACAACTCGGGGAGTAGCCGCCCGTTTGTAGTGGGTCTGGCCGGTCGTCAGTACGAGGTGCGACCTCCGGCTGGTCAGGGCATTCGCATCTTTCGATGGGGGTGTCGGCGAGACCGTTCGTTGTTGGCATTGTGCTGCGGCGTTACGGTTCCACGTTGCTCTGCGGCCTTCCGTGAGGAGGTGGCTATGTCCGGGTTGTTTTTCCTGTTGATGGCGGAGGTGGGACGTGGCTGATTTCCCCCTCTGGGCATGGGTCGGGTTCACGGCTCTGATCGTCGTTCTACTCATCCTCGACCTGCTGATCCTCGGGCGTGGGGCGCGGGTGATCTCCTTCCGGCTCGCGAGCTTTTTGAGCTTGTTCTGGATCTGCCTTGCGCTTGTCTTCGGGGTCGTGGTGTTCGTGTTCGCCGGGCCGGAGCGCGGCGGAGAGTACTTCGCCGGGTATATCGTCGAGAAGAGCCTCTCGGTCGACAACGTGTTCGTCTTTGCTCTGATCTTCAGCTACTTCGCCGTCCCGGCAAGCTACCAGTACCGGGTGCTGTTGTGGGGCATCATCGGGGCGCTCGTCCTGCGCGGGGTTTTTATCTTGATCGGGGCCGAGCTTCTCGAACGCTACGACTGGATAGTGTACGTGTTCGGGGTTTTCCTGATCTACACCGGAATTCGCATGGCCCTGCACGACAGCGCCGAGGTCGACCCGGAGAAGAACCCGGTTCTGAAGCTCGTCCGACGCTTCGTCCCGATGACCAGCGAGTTCCAGGAGGAGAGCTTCTTTGTGCGCCACAAGGGGAAGCTCCTCGCGACCCCGCTCTTCGCGGTCATCGTGGTCATCGGCACGACCGACGTCGTGTTCGCCGTTGATTCCATTCCGGCCATCTTCGCCATAACCTCCTCGGCGTTCATCGTGTGGAGCGCGAACGCCTTTGCGGTCCTGGGCCTCAGGCCACTCTATTTCATGCTCGCCGGGATGATGGAGAGGTTCGTCTACCTCAATATCGGACTCTCTATAGTCCTTGTCTTCGTAGGGGTGAAGTTCATCTGGAGCGACCTGTTCGGTAAAGTGCCGATCTCGGTCTCCCTCCCGTTTATCGCCCTTGTCGTCGGCGGCTCCATCCTCGCCTCGCTCTGGAAGACGAGGGGCTGAAAGAGGCTGTCGGGCAGCATAGAATAGGAAGATGCTAGGACGTTACGCAGAACTCAAGGCTCAACTGCCCCCGGAGACCATCCTCTTCTATCAGGTCGGGACGTTCTTCGAGACTTTCGAGGGCGATGCGAAGAAGCTCTCCAAGGCCCTCTCCATCCGCCTCACGAGCCGTGAAGCCTCCGGCGAGGGGCGGGTCCCGCTCGCCGGGGTTCCGGCCCACTCGATTCAGGAGCACCTCGCGTCGCTACTGCGGCAGGGGCATTCCGTCGCGCTCGCGGAGCAACGGCCACACCCGACGAAGCCGAAGCAGTTCACGCGTGAGATAAGTCAGGTCTTGACCCCCGGGACCGTCATCGAAGACAATGTCCTGTCGGCGGGTCATGCGAATTATCTGGCGGCTTTCGTACTCCGGGACGGGAAGGCCGGGGTCGCGGTCGTCGAGGCCTCCACCGGGGAGTTCACCGGAACGGAAGTCGAGGCGGGAGGGCTTGCCTCGGAGCTGGAACGGTGGTCACCCAGAGAACTCGTCGTGCCGGAGAGGACCTCGGTCGAGGATCTGCCGAAGCTCGAGGCGAAGATAAGCCCCGCGCCGCGCTGGACCTTCGAGCCGTCCGCTGGGGAGCAGTCGCTCAAGCGGCACTTCGGCGTATCGAACCTGCGGGGGTTCGGGCTCGAAGGCAGCCCCGCGCTCGTGGCCGCGGCGGGGGCGTTGCTCCAGTATCTGGCGAGCCTGCGGGCGGGGGTCGCGCCGGATCAGATCGTAACCTTCCGTCGCTACGAACCCGGTCAGACGATGCTCCTGGATGCCGCCACGAAACGGAACCTCGGGCTGGAAGAGATCATCTCGACCACCGACCGGACGAAGACGGCGATGGGCGAACGTGCGTTGCGCCGCTGGATGGAGCGACCGCTCCTCGACGCCGACCGCATAGAACAGCGGCTCGATGCCGTATCGTCCCTGACCGCTGACTATATGATGCGTGAGGAGGCCCGCGAACTCCTCGCCCGCATCCCGGACATCGAGCGTATAGCGACCCGGATAGTCCGTCTCTCGGCCTCGCCGAACGACCTGCTCTCGCTCCGGAGCGCGCTGGAGGCCATCCAACCGCTGAAGGACGCTCTCGTGAGCGTCGAAAGTCCTCTCGTAAGTCGTGCGCTGGCGGCGATGGAGGAACCGGAGGGGGTACGGGAGCTTATAGCGGCGGCGATCAGCGACGAGGCCGGGGAGACTATTCGGGCCGGATACTCCACCGACCTCGATGAAGCCCGGGAGTTCCGCAACGGGGCGCACGAGTGGCTGACCCGCTTCGAGGCCGACGAGCGGGTGAAATCGGGCCTCAAGACGCTGAAGGTCGGCTACCGCGACGGCGAGGGCTACTTCGTCGAGGTAGCGGGTAAGGAGGCGAGCCTTGTGCCGCCGCACTACCAGCACCGGAAGGCACTGAAGCATAACGCCCGGTACGTGACGGTCGAGCTGAAGGAACACGAGTCGCGGATGCTCGGGGCTCGGGACGAGGTCGAGCGGATCGAGCGGGAGATCCTCTCGGAGATTCGCGCCGCCGTGAAGGAGGCCGCGACGGACCTCCAGCGCATCGCCCGCGCCGTCGCCGTCGTGGACGTTCTGGCCTCCTTCGCTACCGCCGCGACGGAGCTCCGCTACAGTCGCCCACGGATCGTCGAGGAGCGGGGGATACGCATCATCGGCGGGCGGCATCCGGTGGTAGAGCAGAACGCTGGAGTACCCTTCGTGCCGAACGACGCGGAGATAAACGGTATGTCGCGGTTGCAGATCATCACCGGACCGAACATGGCCGGGAAATCCGTCTACCTCAGGCAGGTCGCTATCATCGCCCTCCTGGCCCAGGTCGGCTGCTACGTCCCGGCCGATGAGGCGACGCTCGGCGTAGTAGACCGAGTGTTCACCCGCGTCGGGGCGGAGGACCGGCTGGCCTCCGGCGAGTCCACCTTCATGGTCGAAATGACCGAGGCCGCGAGCATCCTCAACAGTGCGACCGAACGCAGCCTCGTCATACTCGATGAGGTCGGGCGCGGAACCTCTACCTACGACGGAATGAGCCTCGCGTGGGCCATCGCCGAATATCTGCACGACGATGTTCAATCCTTGACCCTCTTCGCGACGCACTACCACGAGCTTACCCGCCTCGAAGAGACGCTCCCCGGCTGCCGCAACTACAAGGCCGCCGTGGAGGAAGTCGGCGGCGAGATAGTCTTTCTCCACCGCATCGAGGCCGGGGCGGAGTCGTCGTCCTACGGCGTACACGTCGCACGGCTGGCGGGCTTGCCGAGTCGGGTCACGGACCGGGCCGGGGAGATACTCTCCCGCCTGGAGTCCGAGGGCGTCAAGGACTTCTCGGGGTAGTCTTGGGCCTCTTCCCCCGCTTGCTGGATGACGCTTCCTCGGTCGCCGAGGAGGTCGTCGGATACGGCAAGGCTCATCGCAGGGTCAGGCTGCTGCCCCCCGAGGTGGCGCACCGGATAGCCGCCGGGGAGGTCATAGAACGGCCGGCCTCGGCGGTGAAGGAATTGGTCGAGAACGCGCTGGACGCCGGGGCGAAGCGGGTAGAGGTGGAGATTGAAGACGGTGGAGTGGCCTTGATCCGGGTGACGGACGACGGTTCCGGGATGCCCGTAGAGGACGCGCGGTTGTCGGTGAGGCATCACGCCACGAGCAAGATATCCTCCGCCGACGACCTCGCCTCTGTGGTCTCTTTAGGCTTCCGGGGCGAGGCTCTGCACGCCCATCGGGGCGGTATCCTCCCTGACCCTCGCGACCCGCGAGCCGTCTTCGAGGACGGGTCTGCGCGTGCTGGTAGTGGCCGGGAACCTCCTTGCGGAGGAGGCCGCGGCGCACCCGGTCGGGACGACGGTCGAGGTACGCGACCTGTTCCTGAACCTCCCCGTAAGGCGCGGGTTCCTCGGTACGGTGAGGTCGGAGACGAGCGCGGTCACCTCGGTGATGCAGGGTCTGGCCCTCGGTCGCCCGGAGGTCGGGTTCTCTCTGATGGTGGATGGTCGGAATGCTCTTTTGCTGCCGTCTGCCGTTGATCTCCGGGAGCGAGTCGCTCAGGTGCATGGCCTCGCGCTCGCAAAATCCCTCATCCCGCTGGAAGATCAAGTCATATCCGGCCTCGTGAGCCCCGTCCGGGTCAGCTTTCCAACGCGGCGTTACCTCCACGTGAGCATCAACGGGCGCGTCGTGGAGCCGGACTCTTTCGCCCCGGCAGTCTCGAAAGCCTACGCTGACCTCCTGCCGAAAGGACGGCACCCGGCGGCGTTTCTGCGCCTCGAACTCGGGGCGGGCGAGGTGGACGTGAACGTGCATCCGGCCAAGAGCGCGGTACGTCTGCGCGGTGGATGGACGGCGTACCCGATCGTCGTCGGGGCTATACGGGATGCTCTCTCCCTCTGGAAGTCCCCCGACTCCCCGCAACCCGACCTGGAGACGACAACGGGTCTGTGCGTTATCGGGCAGTTCGCCGGCCGGCTCATCGTGGCCGAGGAGAACGACGAGCTCATAGTCCTCGACCAGCACGGCGCGCACGAGCGCATCCTCTACGAGAGGCTGTCGAGAGACCTTCGCCAGCCCGCCGTGAGGTTGTACCGGCCCGTGGTCGCACACCTGCCGGAAGACCTTGCTCCGGAGGTCTGGAACTACGAGGATGAACTCAAACAGCTCGGCTTCGGCTTCGAGCCGTTCGGCAACCTGGCGGTACGCTTGACCCACGCTCCGGCGTCGGCGGGTGACGTGGCGGAGGCTCTGAACGCCGCGCTCTCGGCGTTGGTCGGTGGTGAAGACCTCGCCAAGGAGCTGGCCTGTAAGGGATCGAAGCAGTTCGGGGATGCGCTCTCGGAGGCCGAGATGAGCCAGATACTCCTTGAATGGCGGGCCTGCGATTTCCCGGAAGTCTGTCCGCACGGACGCCCCATAGTGCGAAGAACGACCCTGGATGAACTTCTCGGGGGCTTCGGACGGTGAAACGGCGAGTCAGGAGCAGCGAATGCCAAGGTTGATGCTCTCCCAGCTCGAGCCTCGACAGGCAAGCCCCGGAGAGTCCGGCACGCTCCGGGAGACCCACGAGTCGCCAGCCGCACACCGCAAGAGGGATCCGTTCGCCCGGATCCCGTTGACCGGGTTCCTCCTGCGGTATTCTGATGGCAGGGTTCGGCAGAAGCCGACTGACGCCCCGGCTGCGATTCCTTTTCAAGGACTAGGAGCGCCGCTAACCGGCGAGCAAGAGACTACAGGGAGGGTTTGCGATGCTGCAGAGGGACGTGGCTCCGGGGATACACCGGGTGGAGAACTCCTACACCAATTACTACCTCATCGAGGAAGACGGTCGCGTCACGGTCGTGGACACGGGCCTGCCGACCTCGTGGCCGTCGCTCGTCGAGGCGCTCGGGAGCATCGGGCGGACGCTTCAGGATATAGAGGCCGTCGTGCTGACGCATGCTCACTTCGATCATCTGGGCTTCGCCGAACGCGCCCGGGCCGAACTCGGGGTTCCGGTCTGGGTACACGAAAACGACGTCACCCTTACAAAGAAGCCGCGCCAGTACGCTCACGAACGCGCCCGCTCCTACTACGCGGCCACTCACCCGGCCGCAGCCCCGATAGTGGCCTCGCTCCTGCGAAACCGGGCCTGGTGGCCGGAGCCGGTCAAGAAAGTCGAGCGTTACCGGGACGGTGAGTTGCCGGTCCCCGGTTCGCCCAGGGTCGTCTTCACCCCCGGCCACACCCTTGGACACTGCGCCCTGCATCTGCCGGAGAGAGACTGTCTGATCGCCGGTGACGCAGTCGTGATGCTCG